>NZ_JBBCQL010000128.1:0-12744 GCF_037149975.1 Chryseobacterium sp. VD8
AATAAAAATGTAAAGGAGAAGAATAATCCGTTCGTGAATTTCTGGGACAGAATTGTGTTGAAAGGATTCAATTTTACCTTTAAACATAAAAAACTCAGTTTAATTGTTTCTTTGTCATTTTTAGCCGTGACTTTATTTTCAGGGAAATTTTTAGGAACCGAATTTTTACCGCAATTAAATGAAGGTTCATTGTGGATCACCGCCGAAATGCCGATGAGTTCATCATTAAAAGAATCTTTAAATACAGCCGATCTTCTTAAAAAAGACATTATGAGTTTCCCGGAAGTCACGGATGTTCTCGCGCAGACGGGAAGAAGTAATGACGGAACCGACCCGAATGGTTTTGGATTCGTACAGTTTGCCGTGAATCTTAAACCCAAAGAAGAATGGAAACGGAACATCACCTATGAAGAACTGATTGAAGAAATCGATAAAAAATTAAGAAACTATCAGGGAATTACATTCAATTATTCCCAGCCGATTTCAGACAACGTAGCTGAAGCAGTTGCCGGTTTCAAAGCAGAAAACGGGATTAAAATCTACGGAGACAACCTACAGACTTTGGATGTACTTGCTGAAAAAGTTTTAAAGGAAGTAAAAGATATTAAAGGTGTAAAAGATGCCGGAATTATCAAAAATATTGGTCAGCCGGAAGTAAGTGTAGTTCTCGACAGGGATAAAATGGCAGCGTATGGAGTAATGCCCGATGATGCACAGTCTGTTCTGGAAATGGCTTTCGGAGGAAAGACCGCTTCAGAAATGTTTGATGGCGAAAGAAAATTCCCGATCCGTCTCCGTTATTCGCAGGAGTACAGAAAGGATGAAAATGATATTGCAGCCTTAATGGTTCCTACGCAGGACGGTGCTAAAATTCCGTTAAAAGAAATCAGCACGATTGAAAAAGACAACGGAGCTGCGTTTATTTACAGAGATGATATTAAAAGATATATCGGCATTAAATTTTCCATCCGCGACCGTGATTTGGGAAGTACGATTGCCGATGCGCAGAAAGCGGTTGCTAAAATTGATCTTCCGGACGGATATTCCGTAGGCTGGACCGGTCAGTTTGAAAATCAGCAGAGAGCTTCAAAACGATTGACGCAGGTTGTTCCCATCAGTATTTTAGGAATTTTCTTTCTCTTATTTATCCTTTTCGGAAACATAAAAGATTCTTTACTGGTTTTGGCAAACGTTCCTTTTGCGCTAATCGGCGGAATTATCGCACTGCACGTTACCGGAATTAATTTCGGAATTTCAGCCGGAGTGGGAATGATTGCCCTTTTGGGAATCTGTATTCAGAACGGGGTTATCCTTATCACAGAATTTCATCAGAATGTTAAAAACGGAATGGATCTGGACAGCTCACTTCTGAATGGGGTGAAATCCAGAACGCGTCCTGTGATTATGACGGCTTTAATGGCATCCATCGGATTAATGCCCGCAGCTTTATCCACAGGAATCGGATCAGAATCCCAAAAACCTTTGGCTATTGTTATTATCGGAGGATTAATTACGGCAACTATTTTAACCCTGCTGATTTTCCCGATTATTTTCTGGATTTTCAACCGAACTAAAAAATCTCAACAGATCTGATCATTTCTTTCAATTATATTTTAAACTCATTTTAAATTTAACCGCAGAAGACAAAAGACTTTATTTGATTTTTTTTAACTTATGTGCTCTTTTTTTCACTTAAGCATTAGACTTAAACAACTAAAGTGTAACAATCTTTTGCGGTAAAAATTTAGACAAGTTTTACTTTTAACCTTTTATTTAACCACAGGTGGCAAAAGATATTTAAATAAGATAACTAAAACTTTAAAGAAAGAGTTTATGTTTTCTTTTTCTTGACCGTAATAATAAACTATCAATATATTTTCGAAATCTTTTGCCTTTGCGGCTAAATAAACATTCGGTTAAAAAAGAATCGCGGAAAACGAAGTTTTCCGCGATTCTCGCTATTGAAATAATTATTATGAGTTTAGAATCCTAATCCCACAGCAAAACCTCTTACAGCATTTGGGAAATCTGAAACAGCAGTTGCAGCTCCCGTTGAAGTATTAATGCTGTATACTTTTGTTGCCGTTCCTACTGTTGCCAGTAAATATGCTTTTTGGCTCATGCTTCCTATATCGAAACCGTTCGCACTGGTAATATTGATTCCTAAAGAACCAGCCTCTACCAAAGTTCCGTTGTTTGGTGGATTTTGTTGATACAGTTTGTCTGTATTATGATCGATAACGAATAAAGTTGTTGAAGTAGCTCCTGCGAAATTATTGGTATAAGCTGCTGCTCCGATCATCGGAGTTCCCGGATTCAGCATTCCGTCTGCTGCCGTTATTCCGCCTGTTACAGGATCAAGACGTAGATTTTGTCCCGTGTTGCTTACAACTCTGATTTTATCAACGGTTGGATTAAAATCAAATCCGAAATCTGTTCCGGCAAGTAACGTTGCAAAAGGAGAAGTTCCCACTGCAGTTGCAGCTCCTGTTCCTAAGTTAATAGTATACAGTCTGCTTGAACTTCCCAAAGCATAAAGCTGTCCATTCAACGGTCTGAAATCTATTCCTAAAATACTTTCACCTGTCTGGAGACCTGTAATCGCTTTTGAAACAGGCATCGGACTGTTTGGGTTGAAAATCTGAAGGTTGTTTGAATTATCTACCGCATAAGCAACCGGTTCTGTAGGAATCGCAAGATCAATGATCTGCTGCTGAAGCATACCGATGTTGGTTGCTTTACCTGTATTCAAATCCAATAGATGTAAATTACTATTTAAAGCTAATAACGCAACACCGTTATCATATTTAATATCAAAAGCAGCCTGTCCTGTAAAAGTAGTTCCCAGACTTCCGACTTCTACCAATGTTCCGTTATTCGGAGGATCCTGCTTAAATAACTTTCCGGAAGTCATATCAATATCATACAAAACTGTGCTTGAAGCTCCGGATTTGCTGTTGGTATAAGCAACCCCTGTTACAGCAGGAGTTCCACCTCCGTTAATGTTCATATCGGTTGCTGCAACCGCTCCCGTTTCCGGATGAAGTCTTAAATTCTGTCCTGTATTGCTCACCAGACGAATTCTGTCAACGGTAGGATTAAAATCAATCGAAGCAATAGTTCCTGAGACAGCAGGTGAAAATGCGGTTGTACTTACTGCTCTTGCAGAAGCATTGGAAGTGTTGATGATGTAAAGCTTACTTGCATTAGATAAAGCGTAAAGCTCTCCTGTTGCTGGTCTGAAATCGATGCTCATCAGTTTTTCTCCTGAAACTACTCCTGTAATAGCGGTTTTAGAAGTAAACATTTTAGGATTGTTGGCATTGAAGGCAACAAGTTCGTTGTTCGCCGTAAGTCCGTAAGCCATAAGATCGGGTCCCTGTACCGGCATATTCATGTCTGTGGACATCATATCATCGGAATCGTCACATGAAAAAAGGATGATGGTGCTGAACAGTACGGTACATAAATGTAATAATTTTCTCATAATATATTATTTTTAATGGTTCATACTTTCATCTACGATAAAAGATAAATTATGGTTTTGCCGTACTGTAATTTTTTCTCAGGATTCTTTTTCGCCTATTTTATTGTATTCATAATTAAAGAGATAGTTTATATTTTGGCTAAAAGGTCTATTCCTGATTTTCTAAATTGAGAAATTTGTGTAAATTTGCAATCTCAATACATTGAAATATAAGGTTTGTGCTTCATTGGATTCGAATATTGAAACTTTTTTTAATAAAAAGGTTTTGGTATTTAAAAATTCATTATATTTGCACACCGAAAATTTGAAAAACAATAAATAAATAATTTTAAATCATGGCAAAGGAAACGTTTAATCGTAACAAACCACACTTGAACATTGGTACTATTGGTCACGTTGACCATGGTAAAACTACTCTTACAGCTGCTATTTCTGCTGTATTAGCTAGCAAAGGTCTTGCTGAGAAAAAAGACTTCTCTGCAATTGACTCTGCTCCAGAAGAAAAAGAAAGAGGTATTACTATCAATACAGCTCACATCGAATACGAAACTGAAAAAAGACACTATGCTCACGTTGACTGTCCAGGTCACGCGGATTACGTAAAGAACATGGTGACAGGTGCTGCTCAGATGGACGGAGCTATCGTGGTATGTGCTGCGACTGACGGACCAATGCCTCAAACAAGAGAACACATTCTACTTTGCCGTCAGGTAAACGTACCAAGAATCGTTGTTTTCATGAATAAAGTTGACATGGTAGATGATGCTGAGTTATTAGAGCTTGTTGAAATGGAGCTTAGAGACTTATTATCTACTTATGAATTCGACGGAGATAACTCTCCGGTTATCCAAGGTTCTGCATTAGGAGCTCTTACTGCTGCTACTGAAGGTAACTCTGATGACAAGTGGTTCAAAACTGTTGAGCAGTTAATGGATGCTGTTGACGAGTGGATCGAAGAGCCAACAAGAGATACAGATAAGCCATTCTTGATGCCAATCGAAGATGTATTCTCTATTACAGGTAGAGGTACTGTAGCAACAGGTAGAATCGAGGCTGGTATCATCAACACTGGTGATCCTGTAGATATCGTAGGTATGGGTGATGAAAAATTAACTTCTACAATTACAGGGGTTGAGATGTTCAGAAAAATCCTAGACAGAGGTGAAGCTGGTGATAACGTAGGTCTATTGTTGAGAGGTATTGAAAAAACTGACATCAAGAGAGGTATGGTTATCGCTAAGAAAGATTCTGTGAAGCCACACAAAAAATTCAAAGCATCTGTTTATATCCTTTCTAAAGAAGAAGGTGGACGTCACACTCCATTCCACAACAAATACCGTCCTCAGTTCTACGTAAGAACTACTGACGTTACAGGTGAGATCTTCTTACCAGATGGTGTAGAAATGGTAATGCCTGGTGATAACTTAGAGATCACTGTAGAATTGTTACAACCAATCGCTCTTAACGAGGGTCTTAGATTCGCGATCAGAGAAGGTGGTAGAACAGTTGGTTCAGGTCAGGTAACTGAAATCTTAGACTAATCATCTAACACAATATAAAAGCTTCCGTAAGGAACTTCTTTACGGAAGCTTTTTTTAACTACGGGCATCGTCCAATGGTAGGATACCGGTCTCCAAAACCGTTGATCAGGGTTCGAATCCTTGTGCCCGTGCAAATAACAATTATGAGTTCATTTGTCGATTTTTTAAAAGGTTCTTATAACGAGTTCAGACATAAAGTTGAATGGCCAAAGTGGTCTGATCTGCAATCGTCTACAATTGTAGTAACTGTTGCAACAGTGATCTTGGCGTTATTTACTTTTGGAGTTGATGAATTGTTTTCTAAAGCAATCAGCAACATCATTGGAATGCTAATCAACTTGTTCAATTAATAATAAAAGTATTTTCCCAATAATGAGCGAATTGAAATGGTATGTGCTGAAAGCGATCAGCGGACAGGAAAATAAAGTGAAAAACTACATTGAGACGGAAATCAAGCGTTTAGGCTTTGAGCAGTACGTAACTCAGGTAGTTATTCCTATGGAAAAGGTTATTCAGATCAGAAACGGTAAAAAAGTTCCTAAAGAAAGACCTTACTATCCTGGATACTTAATGATTGAAGCTGATTTAATGGGAGAGATTCCTCACGTTATCAAAAACATTCCGGGAGTTATTTCTTTCTTAAGCTTAACAAAAGGAGGAGATCCTGTTCCGATGAGAAAATCTGAAGTAAACAGAATGCTTGGAAGAATGGATGAACTTTCTGAGTTTGCAAGCGATGTTGAAATCCCTTATGTGGTGGGTGAAAACGTTAAAGTAATTGACGGACCATTCAACGGATTCAACGGAACTGTTGAAAAAATTCTTGAAGATAAAAAGAAAATTGAAGTTTCTGTTCTTATCTTCGGTAGAAAAACTCCAATGGAGCTTAGCTATATGCAGGTAGAAAAAGTGTAAAAACTTTAAAAATAATTTTAAAAGACTGTTCGAAAGAATGGTCTTTTCTTTTTTAATATATTTGATGATGATTCGAACTATTTCATTATATGTATTCTTAACATTGCTTCTTTTGTCTGCAATAAACTGTAAAAACGAAACTTTTTCGCCGCCATCGGTCAATTCTCTGTTACCTCAAAAGCAAAATGTTGTAATGGCTGTAGATACAACTTTAACTTCGGAAATTATAGATAATCTTTTAAAACCTGTCTATGATACGATGAATATGAAACCTCTAGAAGAAATGGATGAGGAAATACAGCTTTCAAGATCAGATATCAAACGTTTTGTAATAGGAAGAGAAAAATTTGCTGCTTTAGTAATAGAAAATCAATATCCTTTTGCAGGCGCATCTACAGGGCATTGCGATCTGTTCATATTTCGATTCAATGGAAAGAATTGGGAAACTGCTGATTTTATGATCGAAGCAGGAAGTGGTGGAATGTATGGAAATTCCGGTTCGTTGCATAGCTTTACTGTGATTGGTAAAGAAACAGTATGCTTCGCTTTATCAGGCGGACAAACTCATATGGGAACTTTATATTATGATGATTTGGTTATTTTCAGCCAGAATAAATTAAAAAAGGCTTGCACTGTTACTACAAAATATTCTTACGGAGACTGGGATGATAATTCAGATGAAACAAGATTTTGTTATAATGTTCAATATGCGTTTCTTCCATCGGAGAAGGCGGTGTATGATCTGCAACTTGTAAAGAGAAGTTGCTTAAAAGAAGATAAGGATCAAATTCTGGATAAAATTGTTGTGCCATTCGATAATAGAGACAGTATGTTTAAAATTCCACAGGCGTTTGACGAAAGTTTACCTTAATTTATTTAAAAATCAATCTATTCCGTTTGCTATTTCAAAAATATTTCATAATTTTGCAGTCCGAAAAGTAGGATTATCTAATGTGAGAATGGATAACCTGCTGAATAATAAATGCTTCCAAACTCATTAATTATTCAAATTTAAAAAACAAACAATGGCTAAAAAAGTCTTTAAAATGGTAAAGCTTCAGGTGAAAGGTGGCGCAGCTAACCCTTCTCCACCAGTAGGTCCAGCTTTGGGTTCTGCAGGTGTGAACATCATGGAGTTTTGTAAGCAATTTAACGGAAGAACTCAAGATAAGCCGGGACAAGTTTTACCTGTAGTAATTACAGTATACGAAGACAAATCTTTTGAATTCGTAATCAAAACTCCTCCTGCAGCGATCCAGTTAATGGATGCGGCTAAAATCAAGGGTGGTTCCGGAGAACCGAACAGAAACAAAGTAGGTGCTGTAACTTGGGCTCAGGTTCAAAAGATTGCTGAAGATAAAATGGCAGACCTTAACTGCTTTACAATGGATTCAGCTGTTTCTATGGTTGCAGGTACTGCAAGATCTATGGGATTAAGAGTAACAGGAACTAAACCAACTTTTAACGCTTAAAACTTAAAGAAATGGCAAAATTAACAAAGAAGCAAAAGGAAGCTTTAAGCAAAGTAGAAAAAGGAAGAATCTATAACCTTGAAGAAGGTGCAGCTCTTGTAAAAGAAGTAAATACTGCAAAGTTTGATGCTTCTGTAGACATCGCTGTAAGATTAGGGGTAGATCCAAGAAAAGCAAACCAAATGGTAAGAGGTGTTGTGTCTCTTCCTCACGGAACTGGTAAAGATGTTAAAGTTTTGGCTTTAGTAACTCCAGATAAAGAAGCAGAAGCTAAAGAAGCGGGTGCTGATTATGTAGGTCTTGATGAATATTTACAAAAAATCAAAGAAGGTTGGACTGATGTTGACGTTATTGTTACGATGCCGGCTGTAATGGGTAAATTAGGACCATTGGGTAGAGTATTAGGACCAAGAGGTTTAATGCCAAACCCTAAATCAGGTACTGTAACAATGGAAATTGGTAAAGCAGTAACTGAAGTGAAAGCTGGTAAAATTGATTTCAAAGTTGATAAATACGGTATTATCCACGCTGGTATTGGTAAAGTATCTTTCGATGCTGCTAAAATCAAGGAAAATGCTCAGGAATTGATCTCTACTTTGATTAAAATGAAGCCAACTGCTGCTAAAGGTACTTATGTGAAGTCGATCTATCTTTCTTCTACAATGAGTCCTGGTATTGCAATCGATACTAAATCTGTTAACTAATTATAAATCCTAAGACAATGACAAAAGACCAAAAAGTTGTAGCAATACAAGAGATCAAAGATTTGCTTCAGGATGCTAAAGTAGTTTATGTTGCAGATCTAGAAGGTTTGAACGCAGGAAAATCTTCTGACTTCAGAAGACAGGCTTTCAAGCAAAATATCAAAGTAAAAGTTGTTAAAAATACACTTTTACAAAAAGCAATGGAGCAAATTGAAGGAGTAGATTACTCTGAGATGTTCCAGTCTTTCAAAGGAAATTCAGCAATTATGATTTCTGAGACTGCAAGTGCTCCTGCAAAATTAATCAGAGACTTCAGAAAGAAAGAAGAAAAGCCGGCTTTGAAGTCTGCTTTCGTTCAGGAAACTTTCTATGTTGGTGACAATAACCTAGAGATGTTAGCTAACATCAAGTCTAGAGAAGAAATGATCGGTGAAATCATCGGATTACTTCAGTCTCCAATCCAGAGAGTTGTTTCTGCTCTTCAAAACAAACCTGAGACAGTAGAAGCTAAAGCTGAAGAAGCTGCACCTGCAGTAGAAGAAGCTCCTGCTACTGAAACTCCGGAAACTCCGGCTGCTGAAGGAGAAGCTCCAGCTGCTGAATAATTTACACTCAAAAAATAATCAATAATCAACAAAAACATTACAACAATGTCAGATTTAAAAAATTTAGCTGAAACGCTAGTAAACTTAACAGTAAAAGACGTAAACGAATTAGCTGCTATCCTTAAGGATGAGTATGGAATTGAGCCAGCTGCTGCTGCAGTGGTAGTTGCTGCAGGTGGTGCAGGTGAAGCTGCTGAAGAAAAAACTGAATTCGACGTAATTCTTAAGTCTGCAGGTGCTTCTAAATTAGCTATCGTTAAATTAGTAAAAGATTTAACTGGTGCTGGTCTTAAAGAAGCTAAAGACATCGTAGACGGTGCTCCAGCTCCATTGAAGCAAGGTGTATCTAAAGACGAAGCTGAAGCTCTTAAGAAGCAATTAGAAGAAGCTGGTGCTGAAGTAGAATTGAAATAATTTCACTTTACTCAAAAATATTGGGCCTGAACAATTTGTTCAGGCCTTTTTTTGTTTATTACTTATTTAATATTCTTATTGTAATAATGACTTATCTATTTAAAATATGTATTTATAAATTTTTATTTTTATTTATTTCATAATTTTTATTATTTTTAATTAATTATTATGTGTTAAATTGTATTTTTATTTAAATTATTTTACAATAGATATTATTTTGATTAAAAATATATTATATTTGTATTCTCAAAAAACACACAGCTTTGGATACAAATTATTTTCTTTCGGAGAATCTTCTTCTGATTATTCTTTATTGCACTTTTCTATTTCTAATTAATAAAAATAGGCATTTTACTGTCCTGTTTCTGAAATCTGCAGCTTTAAATAAAGTTAAAACAACAGCTAATACGCAATAAATAAAATTTATTTTGTAGCTGATATTTTAATGTTCATTTTTAATGAACCCACTTTACATATTTTTTTCTAAAAACTACAAAAATCACTAAAATGAAAAGCAAATTATTCGGATTATCTATCCTAACATTTTTGGGATGTATTGTTAATGCTCAAGTAGGTATCAATACTACTCAAGGTCAGGCGACGCTTGATGTCACGGGCTTTCCTTCAAATCCAGCGAAATTTGATGGGATTATCGCGCCCAGATTAACAGGAGATCAGTTAAGAGCTAAAAGTTATACCACGGCTCAAACGGGTGCGATAGTTTATGTAACAGCAGCCGATACAACACCTTCAGGACAGACTGTTAATGTGACGAATGCAGGGTATTATTATTTTGATGGCTCTGTCTGGACTCAGATGAATCAGCCTCAGTCTTCAAACTGGAAAATTACCGGAAATTCCGGTACTACTGCTACATCTTCAGCTTTAGGAACTGCTGTTTCTTCCGGAAATTTCCTGGGAACAACAGATAGCCAGAATTTAGTTTTAGCAACAAATAATTCCGTAAAAGCAGTTCTTGATGTAAACGGAAATTTTAGAGGAGGAAATTCAAATACATCCGCACCTTATGCTTCGGTTTCATGGGGATCAAATAATACTTTATCAAACAATACTTCTTCAAATGTAGCTTTAGGAAGAGAAAATACGGTTGCCGCACAGGCTGCTAATTTTCCGGGAGTGGCGATTGGAGCTACGAATAGTTCTTTGAGTGGTGCAAAAACAATAGGTAACAACAATTTTGCGACAGGTGCAAATACGATTGTTCTGGGAAATAACAACGGAACTTCCGGAGCGAATGTAAGCGGAATTAATATAGGAAATTCTAACGTCAATTCAGGAGGTTTTGCTTTTGGTACAGGAAATACTGTAACGAGTAATAATTATGCATTTGGAAATGCCAATGTTGCCAGCGGAGCTGCTGGAGCTATTGCCTTCGGAACTAATGCGAGTGCAACCATTGCCAATCAGACCGTTTATGCAAATACTTCTCATGCTTTCTCAGGACAGGGTGCAATAGGCACGGCGGTTACGGATGTGGGAATTAATATGACCCCGAGCGGAACCAATATTCCGGATCTGGAAATCAGCAAAGGAATTTTAATTAAAGCAACCGGTGTTCCAGTACCTTCAGACTGTAATGCGAGTAATGAAGGAACCATTGTTTACGGAAAATCCGCCACTGCAGGAAATTTTTACGGATGTAAACTAACTTCTACTGGTGTTTATGCATGGCAACAATTTTAAAAAAATACACAAACTTTAAACCAATTTAAAATGACAAAAAAATTATTCGGGAAAACTACAGCTTTTCTGATGCTGTTACTGTTGTCCGTAAAGATTTTCGGACAAGGCTACACACCGATCCGCGGAATGGGTGTGGAGGCAAAACCATTAAACGCTAATGGTATATGTGTTGCCTGTTACAGCGGAAGCATGAATCCTCTTATTGATGCCAATTTAGATAACAGTGTCAGTATGGGAAGCTTTGCCACTTTGGTAAGCGGAAACGGAGTATCTGTAAAAAATACAAATGTTACCTATCCTGCAGGCTATATTACAGGATTTAATGTAGATCTTGGTACCAGTATTTTTACAGCAAGTTTTTTAAGTAATTTAAGAATAAGTACTTATAAAGCGGGAGTTTTTCAGGAATGTTCCAATAGTGCAACTTTGTTGTCCGTACCTGCATTTGGAGGTACAAAAACAAGAGTTTTCCTGCATTTTAAAACGTCTAAAAGTTTTGATGAAGTAAGACTATATCAAGTTAATTCTCTTTCGGTATTCAGCGCGCTGAATGTTTATTATGCATTTGCTTTCGATCCGAATAAAGTTCCTGTAGACAATAACGGGATTTGCGATGATATTATTGCCGGAAACGGAGTGGATGGGAATGTTTCAGGAAGCAGTAACTTTTTAGCTCCTCTTTCTTTTGTAATTGACAGAGATAAAATTGGAGACGGAGACAAAAATTCTTACGGTTCTGTTGTTTTACCTGCTGGTTTGTTAGGTTCTTACTCTGTGGGTGTTTTAGACAAAAATCAGGTTTATCCTGCAGGAAATAAAGCGGGCTTTGTAATCGAACCTGATGATCAGGGCAAGTTATTGAGTGCTGAATTTTTGAAAAACATAACAATTGAAACTTATTTATTCGGACAGTTACAGGATTCTAAAAACTTATTTGATGGAGGAGGGCTTATTAATATTAAAGTTTTAAGATTCGGTTCCAACAAACAAAAAATTTCCCTCAATACAACAAAACCTTTCAATGAAGTGAGATTAAAGATCACTCAGACTGTAGGGGTAAATTTTGGAGCGATGAAAGTATTTTATGCCTTTGAAGAACCTCAGGACTGCGACTGTAATGAGTACATTCAGACTTCAGGAACTTCAAGATTAGGAGATATTGTACAGGGTGCTTCTTGGACAGGTGCTTCTGGAACGATTTTCGGATTAACCAACATTACCAACACAGGAAACGTTGTAGATACCAACACCACAAATTTTGCTACAGTAAATTTATCTCCTATAAATTTGTTAATTCCTACCGTTAGACTAACGGTTAAAAGCAATACGGGAGAATATCCTGCGGGAACTTTTGGCGGATTTACATTAACGAAAAGTGCTAATTTATTAACTGTAAATGCTTTAGATTATATTACCATTACTTTTTATAAAGGAACAACAGTAACGGAATCCAGAACTTCAGGCGGATTGTTCAGTGGGCAGTTCTTTACTTCTTCAACCAATCAGTTTTATGTAGGCTTTACTGCAACAAAATCGTTTGACAGAATGAAAATTGAAATCAATCCGGGAATCGGAATCACTCTGGCTCAGCAATATTATATTTATAATGCGTTTGTTCAGCTTGATGATGATCAGGATGGTGTTCCGAACTGTAATGATAAGTGTCCGAACGGAAACGACAGTATTGATAATAACGGAAATGGTATTCCGGATTGTGCGGAAGGATGTTCTGCGGTGAACGATAAGTCTTCGGCTGTAGACAGTGATGGAGACGGAATTGCTGATGCTTGTGATAAAGATTCTGATAACGATGGTATTCCGGATGCGCTGGAAGATCTTAACGGAAACGGAAAATTTGAAGATGATGATGTGGATGGAAATAAACTGGTAATTTCAGAATTG
>NZ_JBBCQL010000129.1:0-12724 GCF_037149975.1 Chryseobacterium sp. VD8
GTCCATAAAATGCCCATAAATGGTTTATTGATCCACCGCCACTCGCTACTCCTAAATCAGAGTACTGTACTTCCAATAAATTTTCATCTGCAAGTTTGCCCGGAATTTTAAATAGATTGTTAAAATCCGAATATAAACTAAATTTCCCAGAATTGATAATCGCACCTGTGGCATCTGCAACAGCCTGATAATTTCTAAGCTCCAGATTTGCCATAGCTTTAATTGCTAATGCGGTATATTTAGTAATTCCTCCTTTAATATCTCCTCTTTGATTAGGACGCATATCTGGTAAATATGGTATTGCTTCATCCATTTTTGCAGAAATCCATTGCATTATCTCTTCTTTGGATTTCATTTTCAATTGTGTCTGATCTGGTGTTTCTACCAAAATAACTTTTCCCCAGACCCTTGAAACCTCCAAATGAAGAAAAGCGCTCATCACTTTACATTCAGCCTGATATTGATTGATTAAATTTGGATTAACTCCTCCTGCCTTAAATTTATCTAATTGATCAATTTGTGTTACAATTTGAAGTATATGTTGGTACCAAACAGACCATAAAGAATTATACATCCAATAATTGTTATCATATACAAATCTATCAGTGTCTGAAAAAGCAGCCTGATCACCAAGTCCACCCGCATTTACATCATCTCCTCTAACAGACAATAAAGGAATTTGTTCCCATCCCATATCCTGAAAAGAGGAATAAGCACCAATTAAAGCTCCTTTTGCCCCTTCCGTACTGGTATAGTCAAAACTTGAACTTGCGTCCAATTCCATTTTTTCGTCTAATTTATTATCACAACTTGACAAAGCAAAAAAGCCAAGCAACAAAAATGATTTTATATAAGTTGATCGTTTCATTATTTAAAAATTTTAAAATTAATGTATATTAAAACTTAATGCTGTACCCGAAAGTAAATACAGAAGGTGTAGGATATGTAGTGGTATCCACTCCATTACTTCCCACTTCAGGATTCATTAAATTTTTACTTTTACTCCATAAAAAAGGTCTGTCAGCTGTAAAAGTAAATCTCATTTCCGGAAGTTTTTCCATTTTAAGAGTATATCCTAATTGAATATTTTGAATTCTTACAAAGTCTCCATCTTCTAACCAGAAATCTGACATTTTTTGATTCCACAACTGTCTATACCCTTCTGAAGAAGGAAATTCATTAGTAGTGCCTTCACCATGCCAACGATTTATTGCAATTTCTGCATCAATATTCCTTCCTGGAGTTTTAATTACTTCTCCTCTGTTTCTTGCCAAGATTTTATTACCTCCCTGACCGTAGATTGCTACTGATAAATCCCAATTTTTGTAATTTACAGCAAAATTAGCCCCGAAATAGTAAGTAGGAACTGGAGATCCTAAATAAGTACGGTCGTCCGAATCAATTTTCCCGTCGCCATTTATGTCCTTAAATTTAAAATATCCAGGCTTAATATTTTGGCCTATTGTAGTTGGATCTGCTGCTATCTCTGCTGCATTTTGATAAACTCCTGTTATTTGCCATCCGTAAAATGCATCAATTGGCTGTCCAACAGAAAGTCTTTGCTGGAACTCCGGTTCACCTCTATTGATGAATGCCTGTCCGTATAAATCAGTTATTTGATTTTTAATATGGCTAAAGTTTCCATTAATATTATATCCCCAGTTTTCACCTATCCTATCTTTCCATCCTAAAGCAATTTCAAAACCTTTATTTCTTAAAGATCCTACGTTTGCATAACTAACTTCAGTTCCAACAATAGGAAGTACAGGAATAACAAGATTTTTTGTATCTTTTATAAAATAGTCTGCCTCTAACGTCAATCTTCTTTTCAAAAATTCTGAAGACAAACCAATATTTGTTTCTTCCGTAAATTCTCTCTTTACATTATCTTTAAATGTACTGAAAAAATAACCTGCATACAGTTGATCATTAAAAATTCCTGTAGTTGCTGTAGGGGTTGAAGCTCTATTAGCATTTACAGCGTCATTTGCTAATCTTCCCCAACCACCTCTAAACTTCAAAAGATCAATCCAAGATATATTACTCATAAAAGATTCTTTAGAAACTACCCAGCTGGCTCCAAAAGCGGGTAAATTTATTTTCTTTTGATTTGGAAATTTATTAGATCCTTCATTTCTGATTGTTCCGTAAACAATATATTTATCATCAAATTTATATGAAATCCTTCCAAAATAGGAGGTTCTATAGAATCGGTATGGCTGTAACGTCACATCGCTTTTATCTGAATCATATACTTCCCTAGAATCCGGATTAGTATTGTTCATATACCATGTAGACTCATCAAATCTATTAAAAGGGCTACCATCATAGAAGTATCCTTTTGTTCTCAATCTTCTATAGCTATCATCAGCATACGAAGTACCTGCCATTGCTGTAATACCATGTTTTCCAAAAGATTTATTCCAGGTTAAAGTATTATCCCAAATATAATTTTCATAAGAAATAGAATTTCTCTCAATTGAAGATTCTGTTAGTTTTCTTTGAAAAGAATCACTCACTCTGTATGGAAGTGTCATGATACGCTCATCATCATTTTGATTATTGTATGACAATGCTGACTTAAACATCAATTCTTTCGGAACTAAAGTAGCTTCTGCATAAGCATTAAATGTAATTCTTTTTCGAACTCCTAATCTATCGGCATTATCTAAAGTCGCAAATGGATTTTGATGATCTCTATACCCTAAATCTTTTGCACTTGCATAAGGCGCAGGATAAGCATTTGCATAAGAATAATCATACACCGGTAAAATAGGAACTGCATAATAAATTTGTGACCATGCTGAAGATTCGTCATCATACTTCTCACTTCTCGAATAATTGATAACTCCTCCTACTGTAAGCCAATTATTAGCTTTTGCATCGATCTTTGCTCTAATGTTAAATCTCTCATAACTGTTTTTCATTTTAAGGATACCATCCTGCGTAAAAAAACTTCCGCCTAATGAATAAGCAACTTTATCAGAACCTCCATCTACTGACAAGCTATGATTTTGAATATTTGCCAGTCTAAGTGTTTCTTTATACCAATCTGTATTTACATCTGGTAAATTAGGATTAATTCTACTCCTACCAAAACGCTGAATAGCCTGATTTACACTTGCTATTTCTGATGCTGAGCCAGATTCTAGTGCAAAATTAACAAATTGTTCAGCATTCGCCATCTTAAGCACATTACTTGCTTTCTGTACCCCATAATATGTATCATAGGTTAATTTCGCCTTTTTATTGTAGCTGCCCCCTTTAGTTGTTATAACAATAACTCCGTTTGAAGCTCTTACTCCGTAGATAGCAGAGGCAGAAGCGTCTTTAAGCACGGTAAAATCCTGAATATCATTAGAATTAAGAAAATCAATATTGTCTACAAAGAGACCATCTACAACGTATAACGGCTGATTGTCGCCCTGCAGAGATTTAATACCTCTGATTGTAACTTTAGGAGCTTCACCTGGAGATCCGAAACTACTTATCTGTACTCCAGCCACTTTGCCCTGCAAGGATTGAGCAGCTTGCCCTGCCGGAGTTTTAACTATTTCTGATGCTTTAACAGTAGAAATAGCACTTGTTAAATCCACTTTCTTAGCAGATCCATATCCAATCATCACAACTTCCTCAATCTTCTGCTCCTTCGGAACAGTGTCTTTTGGGGTAGTTTGCGCATTGACATTCATACCGAAGTATAAAACTGCAATGAGACATGAATACTTTAAATCACGTTGTTTCATATAGTTTAATTTTATTCGTACAATCAAAAACTTGATGTTTTTTACCGAAAATTACATATTCTCAATAAAAGACATTAGTCAAAATTATAAAAATATATCAAACAATGTTAATTATACTTAATTTTTTTACCTATCTGTTAATATTTTAGATTTACGGAAAAACATTTAATTATCATTTACATTAAGTAAATCATTCAATATATTCGTTATTATTGCATATTATTTAATAGCAAACTTATACTTTTTAATTAAAAAAATTAATAATTTATTCATAACATAGCTCTTAAAAATTTTAACTATGCCAAAAGAAACGACCAAATAAAGTTAAACCCCGATAATAAATAGGAATAATAAAATTTGTTAAACTAATTCTACTGTCATAAATTTGGTTCGGTATTTGACAATTTTTAAAATTTAATCACTATCAATGAAAAAATATATTATCGCGGCGGCTCTTATGATAGGAACCGGAGCTGTTATCAATACAACAATGCAGTCTTGTACGACTCTGGCAACATCTGATCTCGGATTATCGATTATTAAAAGACTTCTTCTGAACGGAATTGATAAAGGAGTGAATGTATACGGCAACAGAGATGCTTTCTTACAAAATAATATGGTAGATAAAGCCCTTCCAAAACAGCTTAGAGACATCAATTCAATGTTGGAAAAAATTGCTCCTTCTCTGGTTGCAAAAGAAAGAGCATATATTGCGGATGCAGCAGTATATACGGTAAATATTTCAAAACCTATTCTCGTAAATGCCGTTAACAGCCTGAATGCAAATGACGTAACGAGAATTATTCAGGGGGAGAAAGGAACAGCAACTTTAATTCTGAAAGAAAAAACTTCCCAACAGCTTATTGCCGCCATTACTCCGAAAGTTGAAGAACAGCTTAACCAATACGGTATTGTTAAGAGCATTAATACTGCACTATCGGGAAGCAATCTACTCGGAAGTCTTCTGGGTGGAAATAAAACTTCTGTAAATTCAGGAGGGTTAAGCCAATTGGCTTCCGAACAGCTTGTGAACGGGATTTTCAACATCATTGAAGATTATGAGATCCAAAATTCCAAGTCGCTTCTGGGACCGCTTGGGAAATAGAAAAATTTTGACTATATTTATATAGATTTTAAAAAGCAGATGGATATATTACAAGGAAATCAACACGCAAACCCTGAAGATTTTTATAACTCTTTGAGGGAAAAACTGGAAGGTCACCACGATTTTCCGGAAGATTATTTATTTAAATTTATTATTCCTACCGATCAGGCAAAACTTACCGAGATTTATAAGGTTTTCGACGGGATCAAATTTACACTGGGAAACCGCGAAAGTAAAAACGGAAAATACACAGCCTGCAACATCAATGCATTCGTTTTAGATGCAGATCAGGTGGTAACCATTTATCAGGAAGTCGCAAAAATAGAAGGCGTCATTCTTTTATAAAACAAAAAGTCAGCTTCACGGGCTGACTTTTTAGTTTAAATTTTCAATGAATTTATTTATTTCTCAATAAAATATTTGACATTTTCAATCGGTCTTCCCAGCATCGCTACAGAGCCTTTAATAATAATCGGTCTCTGGATCAGGGAAGGATTTTCTGCCAGAACTTTAATCCATTCTTCTTCGGATAAATTTTTGTCTGCATAATTTTCAAGATACAATTTATCTGTTTTCCTGATGATATGAAATACGCTCTGGTTCAGCTTTTTTAATACTGTTTTAATTTCAAGCTCACTCAACGGATCTTCAACAATGTTGATGATTTCAAACGGAACTCCGTTTTCATCGAGGTATTCCAAAACCGCATTTGATTTCGAACAATTCCCATTATGTAAAACTTTCACCAACATGACTATTTATATAATAAAATTAATTTTTTTTAACAAATTTAGAAGAAATAAAACGATTACTGCTTTAATGTCTGATAAAAGTTTGTTAAAACAAACCGTTCAGTTCTGCCTCAATCTTTTCTAAAATAAACCCGAAATCTTCAGGCTTTTCTACGAAATCAAGATCATCCACTTCAATAATCAAAAGTTTGCCTTCCGTATAATTGGAGATCCATTTTTCGTATTTCTGATTCAGTTTTGAAAGATATTCAATGCTGATGGATGCTTCGTACTCTCTTCCTCTTTTGTAAATTTTCTTTACCAGATTCGGAACGTCAGATTTAAGGTAAATTAATAAATCCGGCGCAGAAACGAAAGATTTCATCAGATTGAAAACAGATTCGTAGTTTTTAAAATCACGGTCCGAAAGAAGATTCATATCGTTCAGGTTTTCTGCAAAAATGTGTGCATCTTCATAAATCGTACGATCCTGAATAATATTTTTCCCGCTCTCTCTGATCTCTTTCACCTGCCTGAATCTGCTTCCTAAAAAATAGATCTGAAGCGCAAAACTCCACTTGCTCATATCCGCATAAAAATCCTCCAGATAAGGATTATGATCTACATCTTCAAACTGGGCATCCCAACCATAATGCTTAGAAAGCATCGTCGTTAACGTCGTTTTTCCTGCTCCAATATTTCCTGTAACTGCAATGTGCATATTTTCCCTAGTATATTTTTAATTTAATAAAGATCTAAATTCCGGCAGCCTGAATCTGGGAAGTATCTTCAAGAAGCTTCTGAAGAGAACTTTCCGCAGGATTTTTGCTTTCAATTTCCTGAGTTTTCTTTTCCAGTTTTCTTTCAGGACTATCGGGTTCCGCTGCTTTCTCAGCAGATTTTTCTACCTCCTGTTCCGCAGCTTTCTGCTTAGGATCAGGCTCTGCCTGTGGTTTGGATTCCTTGTTTTTTTCAAGGCTGTAAAGATAAAGTTTGTTGGCTTTTATTTCAAAATAAGACAGCGTATTTTTATCCACAATCTGTGCATCCGGATCTTCAAAAATCTTCACCATTTCCTTCTCCGGAACATATTTCAGGATGGAATTATTGGTAATCACCAGTATAAATTCATTCTCTCGCCTGAAACGTTTTCCGTTTTCCAGAGGTGCTTCAAAGAGTTTTTCAAATTTTAATGAATAGACACGGATGTATTTTCTGGTTAAAACATACACTTTATTTTCATATACCAGAAGATCCGTCAAATCATCAATACTTGCATCAAAAGGATAAGAATTAATGGTGGTTTCATTTCTGAAATTATACTGGATCAGACGTTTTGTACTGTCGTCCAGAAGCCAGAGCTGCTGCAGATCTTCCGCATAAGCCATTTTAATAAACCCGAATTTCTGCTTAAAATCAACCTTTTGGATTTCGTTTAAGTTCTGATCTACAAATTTCATTTCCTGAGCATTTTCAGAAAACAAAGGAACGCTTAACGGATTTTGTACCGTCTGTACTTTATAAGGAACCGTAAGCATCATTTTTCCGATCTGCTTTCCGAGCGAATCGTATTTGGTAAAACTGAAATCTTTGTTTTTATAGATATACAGATTTCCGTAATCGTCGGCAAGCATATCTTTTGCTTCCTTCAGTTTCAAAGTGTCTAAAGGAAGAGCTTTCTGCGCAGATAACGAGCAGAAAACGAATGCAAATATGAAGGATAATACTTTCAAATTCTTTTACTAAGATAGCGTTCCGGAAAGGAACGCTACCAATTTACTATTTTTATTTATTTCAACAGAAATTGCCATTCTTTTTAACTTATTTAATCGCAACTTCGTAAATTTTCGACCAGTTTTTTCCTGTAATCAGCATATGATCTCCTTTAAAGGCAATTCCGTTAAGAACGTGTTCGCTGTTATTCTGAGTATATTTTTCCGTGATCTTTGTAAAATCAAATTTACCTACAGTTTCTCCGGTATGAGGATTGATCTTTAAAATATAAGGCTGATGCCAAATATTGGCATAAATAAATCCGTTGTGATATTCCAGCTCATTAATCTGATTATAGATTTCCTTATTTCCACCCACGGAAACGGTTTTCACCACTTTTGAAGGATTATTTACATCCAGAAAATACAGTTTATTTGAACCTGTATCTGCGATAAGATTTTTCCCGTCATAGGTTAGTCCCCAACCTTCTCCGAATTCATTTGGCAAAGGAAATTCCGAGGTTTTCTTTAACGTATTTTTATCGTAAACAAATCCGATTTTATTTTGATAGGTCAACTGATAAATTTTATCTCCCGCAATGGCAATTCCTTCGGAAAAAATATTAGCCGGCTGTTTTTCAGTCTGCGCGGGAGCCGTACTTCCCAAAGTATATTTTATTAGTTGTGAAGCTTTTTCCAGCCCGTCACTTTCATAAATCGTATTTCCTTCCATCACAAACCCTTCAACAAAATTATTCGGATCGTGGGGATATTCTGCAATAATTTCGAAAGGAATATTGGCTTCAGGATTTTTTGTAAAAACATTGATGGTGGCGTCCTGATTTAAAATTTCCCCTCCTTTCGTTTTAATATTGAAGGTCACCTCATTATCACCGTAAGAAAAGAACTTCGGATCAATCGTTAAATCTGACGTTTCTTTATCCCCGAAACTTATAGAAATACTTTCTGCATTGTCCGTAACTTCTTCCGGAAGATTCAGTTTATCTCCAAAATGATAGCCCTTCTGCTCCATCAAATTGTTATAATCAGCTAAAGAATCAAGGATTTTTTTATCGTTTTTACAGGACATTAACAGCAAAGCTGCTGCAAAACCTGCGATCAGACTTTTCTTCACTTCAAGTTTTTATTTAATTAGAAAACAAAAGGTTCGACAATTATTTGATGGCTACTTCGTAAATTTTAGACCAGTTTTTACCGGTTATCAGCATATTATCTCCTTTGAAGGCAATTCCGTTCAAAACATCATCGCTTCCTTTGGTATTCTGCTTGGCAATTTCAGTAAAATCAAACGTTCCCACTACTTCTCCGTTCGCAGGATTAATTTTAAGAATGATGGGCTTCTGCCAGACATTGGCGTAAATAAATCCGTTATGGAATTCCAGTTCATTCAACTGATCGTAAGCCTGAGAACTTCCAGCAACAGCAATGTATTTCACCATTTTTGAAGGATTGTTCGGATCTAAGAAATACAATAACTTACTTCCATCTGAAGCAATCAGGTTTTTACCATCGTAGGTTAATCCCCAACCTTCACCCAATACATTTGGATAGGCAAATTCTTTGATCAATTTTAAAGAACTTTTATCGTAAATATATCCTTTTTTACTCTGCCATGTTAGCTGATAGACTTTATCGCCAACAATGGTGCTTCCTTCAGAAAAGTCTTCCTGAGCCTGTTTGGTAGAAGCCAAAGGTGTTGTAGTTCCTAACGTATATTTTAAAATCTGCGAAGAACCGTTCTGTCCGTCGCTTTCATAAATCGTGTTGCCTTCGATCTGGAAACCCTGCACGAAATTTTTAGGATCGTGAGGATATTCGGCAATGATTTCGTAATTGATTTTCTGTTCTGGATTTTTAGCAAATACATTGATGGTGGCGTCCTGCGTTAATGTTTCGCCGCCTTTTGTTTTGATATTAAAAGTAACAGCATTGTCGCCCAAAGTAAAAAATTTAGGATCTATGGTAAGACCTGATGTTTCTTTGTCTCCGAAACTAATTGAAATGGTTTCTGCATCATCAAGCACATCTTTCGGCAAATCCAGTTTATCTCCGAAATGATATCCTTTTTCCATCATTGAGTTATTGTAATCTGCCAAAGAATCCAGTACTTTTTTGTCATCTTTACATGAAGCCAACAACAAAATCGCTGCAAAACCTGCTATTATATTTTTTTTCATTGATTTCTAAAATAATTTCCCCAAAATTAGCAAAATTTATTCCTCTGAACTAATTTCATGTACATCTTGACCAAATTGTAATATATAGCCGTTGTTGTCATAGATCGCAAACTCTCTCATTTCCCAGTCGAACGTTTCAATTTCATAGCAGATTTTTGCTTTATCTTTCAGCTCTTCCCATAATTCATCTGCATTATTTACAGTAAAATAAAATGAACCGGTGAACCCGATTCCGTTGAATTTCTCATGCTGATTCGGTTTTGTAAGCATAATCTGCACCTCATCTTTCTGCAAAGAGGCCCATTGCCAGTCGTCATTTCTTTCCTGTAGGGTAAAACCAAGAATCTGCGTATAAAAACCGATTGTTTCATCGAATTGTTCTGTCCATAAAACGGGACGAAGGGAATTGAATTTTGTCATCACTTATATTTTAAGTCTCTTATTTAATTAATTTTCGAGATAGGGTTTTAAACTTTCCTTCAAAATTCCGCTCCAGCCTTCTGTGAAAGATTCCCGTGAAAAATTTTCACCCAGATCGTTAAAATGGTCAATATCCTCGTGAATAAGTTTTATTAAAGTTCCGTTTTCGTCGGGTTTCAATTCCCAGGTTACGGTTGTTTTTTTATCTGATAACTCAGGATATGCCCAAGAATATTTTAGCTTTTCATTAGGAAAAATTTCCAGAATTTCTCCCTGATGATGATACTTTTTCTCATCTCCCGGTTCATAAAAGTTGAATACCTTTCCGGTTTGCAGTTCAAAATCAAAAATATCGAAATACCATACCTGCATTTCAGCTTTATCTGTTAATGCTCTCCAGACTTTATAAACCGGAGCATTTATTTTCTGCTCTACAATAATTGGATGACTCATATTTCTGTTTTTTTATTGATTGAATGCAAAAATGATGAAAGTTTACTTTAGAATCATTTACTTAAGATGATTTTAAATTTAATCTCAAAAGTTACAAAAGAAAACTATACGATGGATATATAGCTCAATAAAATTTCTTAAAGAGTAGAAAACGGAAATTTTAAATATAGCTGTGTATTTTAGACAATAAATGATAAATTCACATTTACAATAATGATTTTACAATTCTTTTTCCTGCCGTATCGCAGAAATCAAGTCCGGAATAATCCGGATTTAAGCCTGCAATATATGGTACAGCCATGATGTACAAATCTTCTGTAACTCTTCCGTAATAATCCAGAGCCTGAAAATTATCATTAATATTTAACCCGTCCACGCGCAGATAATAATTGTCGGGTTCAGTTTGTACGATATTTCGGTTATCCTGTTCGAATTCATTTTTGCCTTTGTCCGGATCTTTAAATTTGATATACCCTGAACTTATGAATCTTCCGTTTTTTAAACCTTCAAAAGGAATATTGTTGAACTGGACAGGTTGTTGACCAATAGCATCGATATAAAGTCTGTAATGATCTGATCTTTTGTTTCCTGCCTCATCTGTGTAATGATAAATTATGCCTTCTTCGTCGTGAGATTCGATATAGCTGTCTTCATCCACACTTACCAGATTCAGTATTCCGGCATCATAAAGTGCCATAAGTTCTTTATATGAAGACTGAGGAAGAGATGAAATGATAACGGAAATAAGAGGAAGCAAAGTTTTTCTTAATCTCATCATATCTTCAGCAGAAAAATGTTTCGCAGGATAATTAATCGCGTAGCTGAAAGCTGATAGAGTTTCTTTCCATGCGATAGTCTGATGTCTTTCTATTGATTTCTCGGCTTCTGCATATTCAGCTTTAAAAAGTTGAAAACTGTCCAGTTTTTCTCTCAGTTCAAGCATTTTTTCAACAAATTCTTCAATGCTGAGATCTTTAATTTCCTGATAAAACTTTTCGTTCCTTTTTCTTAGTGGCTGCTTAAAATTAATATTGAATACATAATCCAGATCCACAAATCCGTTATTTTTCTGTTTATATTCATAGATTTCGTCATGAGACATGATCCAGCCTTCAGAATAAGGGCTTCCTTCAGAATGAAACCTTAAAGCCGGAAGAAATCCTCTTTTTGAAAATAAGGTAATCGAAAAATTTTTGCTTTCTTCATTAATTTTAAATTTCAGATCATTATTTTCCTCGATGTATTTTCCGTTTAATCTTGCCAGAGTTTTCACGGCATCTACTGCAGTAAGTGATGTTCCGCGAATTGCAACTGAATGATCAGAAGCAAAGGTAAATTTTGACGGAGGATAAGGAGAATCATACCATCCTTTGGTTCGGGTTTCGTTTTCAGAAGACCATTGGTGTCCGGTACAGATAATGACTTTAGAAACTTTATGAATTTCACCGGATTCTGTAATCACATTAAAAAAATCATCATTTTTTTTGTCGATATCTACAATTTTTGTGTTTTTGAAAACTTTTACTATTATATTGAGTTTATTGGCAGTTTTTAATAAAATATTAAACTGGTCTTCCAGATAATTTCCCAAAAGAAGTCTGGGGATTACTTTATATTCATTGATATTCCCATTGTCTCCGCCGGCAAAATCAGGATAGTCTTTCAGATCTTTTTTCAGGACAAAATCTGTAAAAGAAAGCGGAAATTCCGGAAGTTCATTCGCTGATACATTGGCAACATGCTCTACATTAGCTCCGTAATGGCTGTAAGGCATACCGGATCCTAAAGTTTCATTTTTTTCGAAAATATAAAGTTCTTTGGGATAAACCTTTTCGGCAATCAGGTGTTTTACGACAAATAAAGCTGCCGGTCCTCCGCCGATAAGGGCAATACTGTTGATGGTATTCATGGGTAATTTAATTTTTAAAATGTACCACAAAAAAGAGAGCTAAAAAACTCTCTTCTTTGGATGGTAATGTATGCACTAATTTCTTTCTTCAAGATTTTCAAATTTGGAATAGGAAGATTTCAGGTGATGAAGCTGATCCGATACCAGTGTGGAACATTCAGCAGAAAGATCTCCACTGTCCAGTGCATCCTGATAAGCATCAATGGCTGCTTTTTCTCCGAAAACAACATTTTCTAAAGTAGATTCATCTTTATCTGCTGAAAATGCATTTTTCACATCTATCCACGCTCTGTGGAAAGCTCCTGCCGTACTTGTGGTGTTGTCTGCTTCTCCTCCGTGTTCATTGATATGTCTTATCAGATCATTTTTCATAATCTGAGACTGAGAAACCATATTGTCGTAGTCACTTCTCAATGCAGAATGGATGTCCCATACTTTGTCTTCTACTTT
>NZ_JBBCQL010000130.1:0-12613 GCF_037149975.1 Chryseobacterium sp. VD8
AAGTCCTAAACAACCAGCTCCTGAGAATCCTCCAGGGTGGGAACGCAGCAAAGGTAATCGGTGGTAGCGGTGTGAATTAGGTAGCTTGCCATTTTTTATTGGTTTAAGGTGAAGAGAGGTAATTGGATAATTATCTTTTTTTGTTTTTATATAATTCAACATTTTGATTTCTGTTTTCAAATTACCTCCCAACATTTATTTAAAATTCGAACGTCTCCCCCAGTTTTGGTAAAACAAGTTCTACATTTTTATCTTCAAAATGCTTTAATGCACTTTCATGATTAATTTCAATAGCAGGGAAAGTATCAAAATGACATCCGATCACTTTTGGAGTTTTTAATAATTCTGCTGCTGCAAATGCTGCTTTTCTCGGGCACATTGTGTAGTGACTTCCGATCGGAAGGATGGAAAGGTCTAAATTACCGTATAACCTTGGAAACAGCTCCATATCCGCCATTACTCCGGTATCTCCTGCCATATATAGGTTTTTACCTTCAGGAAGTCTGAAAATATAACCTACAGGAACACCGCCATAGCTTCCATCCGGAAACGAGCTTGTGTGATGAGCCGGAACCATAGAAATTTTAAGATCATCGATTTTTGCCGATCCTCCTAAGTTGACATCGTCTGTATTTTTTGCATTTTTAAAATATCCGCAGATTTCAGGAACTGCAATGACAGTTGCTTCAGGATGATGCTGTAAAACTTCCTCTACATCCGCAATGTGATCTCCATGAGCGTGAGTCAATAAAATATAATCGATCTTCTGTGCTGAAATATCGAATCCTGATTCTGCTTTTTTATAGTTGTAGAATGGATCTGATAAGATTGTTTTGTCTTTGTACGTGAACAAAAAGCAATTTTGTCCTAAGTATTGTATTTTCATTTTAATTTATTTAAAAATTATATTTTGATTTAGTCTGAAATTGTTGAATTAAATAAAATCTGAAATATTATGAAGCCGGTAAGCATCAAGATAAAAATCTGGATAATAAGGAATTCCTTTATCAGCTTTATTTTTCCTGCTAAAAAAAGCACCGCCATAACCGCGTTTGCCAAAACAGCAATCAGGATTAAAAATGGCAGAAAGGCAATCTCTGAGAAAGGCGCCCCATCCTGCATTTCATTAATTAAACTGTAAATTATAATGAATGCTGCTGCTACGGATAAACAGGATGTAATTTTTAAAGCGGTCATATTGTTATTTTAACCAAACAGATTAAGTCCTGCTGCGGTAAGAGCCGCAATCATAAACGTCATGATTCCTACCTGTTTCAGGAAAGGATCCAGTTCTCTCGGATTTTTTACGGTCATAATCTTTCTTCTGATTTTCATTAAAGGAATCATTAAGATCATCACAATAAACACTTTGTAATTCTGAGTCTGAAAAAAACCATTGACTCCTAAGAACAACAAAATTAAAATCAGAGGAAGCTGCAAAAGAATCATTTCATAAATCATTGCATTTTTAAAGCCGATTCTCAGTGCAAAACTGTTTTTCCCTGATTGTTTATCGCTTTCAATATCTCTCATATTGTTAAGGTTCAGAACAGCCATGCTCATCATTCCGATTGCGGTTCCGGGCAATAACATATCCCAACTGAACGATTTGGTAAACAGGAAATAACTTCCGCAGACAGAAACAAGACCGAAGAAGATAAATACAAAAATATCTCCCAATCCCATGTATCCGTAAGGTTTTTTACCCACCGTGTAACCAATTGCCGCTAAAATGCTCAAGATTCCCAAACCGATGAATATGTAAAATTCATTCATATAATCGGGAATAAACGCCACATATAAAAGGGCTACTGTCGCTACAAAAGATAAAACGGAGAAAAGAATAACTGCATTTCTCATCTGTTTTGCCGTAATTTTTCCTGAGGCTACTGCTCTTGCTTCTGCTTCTGTCGCTCTTTTGGCATCAGTTCCTTTTATTCCGTCTCCGTAATCATTGGCGTAGTTTGAAAGGATCTGATATAATAAAGTTACGACTAATGCCAAAGCAAAAATTCTCCAGTCCCAGATTCCGCCTTCACCATAAAGCCTCCATTTTGCAATGAAAGCTCCCATAATAATTCCACTGAGCGACAGCGGCAACGTTCTAAGCCTTGCGGCTTTTATCCAATCTTTCATAATGTATAAGTAATGAGTAATTGGTAATAAGTAATGTTCTTATTGCTCATTACTCATTGCCAATTACTTATATTAAGATATCCACTGATCGTCTCCGAAATTCGGTTTTCTTTTTTCAAGGAATGCATTTCTTCCTTCTTTTGCTTCCTCGGTCATGTACGCCAAACGTGTTGCTTCACCTGCGAAAACCTGCTGCCCAACCATTCCGTCGTCTGTAAGGTTCATGGCAAATTTCAGCATTCTGATGGAAGTCGGAGATTTTGCAAGAATTTCCTGTGCCCATTCATAAGCTGTATCTTCCAGTTCTGCATGAGGAACCACTTTATTTACCATTCCCATTTCGAAAGCTTCCTGCGCTGAATAATTTCTGCCTAAAAAGAAAATTTCACGGGCTTTTTTCTGTCCTACCATTTTTGCAAGATAAGCAGATCCGTAACCACCGTCGAAACTGGTAACATCGGCATCGGTTTGCTTGAAAATTGCGTGTTCTTCGCTCGCTAAAGTTAAATCGCACACTACATGAAGAGAGTGTCCTCCACCAACAGCCCAACCCGGAACCACTGCGATCACCACTTTAGGCATAAAACGGATGAGACGCTGAACTTCAAGAATATTCAAACGGTGTCTTCCGTCTTCTCCTACATATCCCTGATGTCCTCTTGCTTTCTGATCTCCACCGCTGCAAAATGCCCAGCCTCCGTCTTTCGGACTTGGTCCTTCTCCTGAAAGCAGGACAACACCGATTTTCGGGTCTTCATAAGCGTCATAAAAAGCATCGTATAATTCTGAGGTTGTTTTTGGTCTGAAAGCGTTACGAACTTCCGGTCTGTTGAAAGCAATTCTCGCTACCCCATTACATTTTTTGTACGTAATATCTTCGTATTCTTTGGCGGTTTTCCACTCAATCATTTTTGTAAAAATTTTTCTCAAAGATACGGAATTGCAGAGAATTTTAACATTGATTTTTGATGATAATCGTTGGAATTTTGGTTCGAATATCAGCTGTTTTTTGATGCTAGAAATTATTTAACGCAAAGTTTTTTAAACCAAATCAGATAATCAATATATAATGGAGTTCTTTTTCATCCCGCAGATTTTTGAGATTTGCGCAAATTGACTGAGGATATTTTTACAGGAAAATACATTATGTTTGTCATTCTGACGAAGGAAGAATCTCAACAATAAAAATAGATTTTCCACTACAGTATACTTCTTTATGAATAACAGAAATTTAATACCAAATATACTGTTTTGGCTAAAGCCAAATTGAATGATGAATATTTGGAAACTAATATTATTTCAACACAAAACCCGAAAAGATTTTTTGAAGAATGAATTTGGGTAATAGAAACAGATTCTTCAATACGCTTCGCTTCTTTCAGAATGACAGATATCTAATACTACATTATTAAAGCAATTAAATATTTGTTTCTATTGAATAAAAAAAACCGAAACAAAAACGTTCCGGTTTATATTTAATTGTAAGTATCTGAAATTATTTAGCAGGTTGTTTTGCTGCCAATTCAGCTTCTTTAGCTTTCATTTCGTTATACTTTGCTGTATTCTTAGCTGTGTTGTAAACATCTTTCATGATCTGAACAGCAGTAAGATCTGTCGGCATTGCCTGAAGCCATTTTTCTCCGTAAGGAATTGCTTTGTTGAATCTTTCCTTTCTCGCTTCAATTAATTTTGTAGCGTCATCCGGTTTTGTTTTTCTTAATGCATTGATTTCAGATACAGCTTTTTCATCATCTCCGATTACTGTGTACACTAAGTTCTGATATGCATTGGCAAAATCAGGTTTCAATTCGATTGCCTTCTGGAAAGATGCAATTGCTTCTGCAGTTGTTGCAGGATTTTTTGCCTGAAGAACCCCTAAATTATACCAATTGGTAGCATCGTTAGGATTTTTAGCCAACTGTTCTTTCAGGTTCGTCATGAATTTTTCTGTATTTCCTGATGCATACAATGCGCTTCCCTGATATTCTTTCAATTTGGCACTGTTTGGAAATTTAGCCAGTCCTTTTTCAATTAATGCTAAAGCTTCATCATTTTTCTTTGCATTGATTAATAAAGTTGCTAAAGTCTCATATAAATCCTGCTCAACACTTGGAGACTGTTCTGTTTTGAAGTCTGAATAATCTTTTGAAGATGTTTTCTTCAGTAATTCCCAGGTATTTTTATCATAACTCGCTACCTGACCTGTTTTGTTATCTTTTGCAGTATAGGTGGTTTCAACACCTGTATAACCGGAATTGATAAGGTCTGTATATATTTTTGTAGCCTGAGGGATATCGTTTGCCAAAGCATAATTCAATCCTGAGTAATACATATATACTTTATTGTCCTGCCCGTTTGTTTTCAGTAAGTTATAAACTTCCATGAATTTAGGAGCCGCTGCTGCATAATTTTTCGCATTGTAAGCGTCCATTGCAACTTTATTGGCTTCCTGCAGTTTTGCATTAACATCTTCTTTTTGTCCGAAAACGAAAGCAGATGCAACAATAGCTATACCTAAAATTAGTTTTCTCATAATCACTATTTATATTAATTGTACAATATTATTCTTCAGATTCAGAATTCTCATTTCCTTCTGCCGGATTTTCGTTTTCCGCCTGAGGTGTTTCTGTATTGTTTTCCTGGTTATCAAATAGCGATCCTACAGCTCCTTCTTCGTTTTCTTCAGAATCGTCTTCTACATCTTTATCCATTTCTACTTTTGCAATCGCAGCAATTTCGTCATTCTTTTTAAGATTAATCAGTCTTACACCCTGTGTATTTCTACCCATCACTCTCATTTCGTCCATTCCCATTCTGATGGCAACACCGGATTTGTTAATAATCATCAATCCGTCTTCATCTGTTACGTTCTGAATAGCAATAAGATTACCTGTTTTTTCAGTAATATTCAGCGTGATAACTCCTTTTCCTCCTCTGTTGGTAATTCTGTAATCTTCTACCGCAGTTCTTTTTCCGTATCCTTTTTCAGACACTACGAGTACGGTTTCTTTTTCCACGTCATTCACAACAATCATACCGATTGCTTCATCGTCTTCATCCATGGCAATACCACGAACACCGATTGATCCTCTTCCTACTTCTCTTACCTTTTCTTCAGGGAAACGGATACATTTACCGTTTTTGGTAGCAATCATGATCTGCGATGTGCCATTCGTTAAATAAGCACCTAACAACTGGTCATTATCTCTGATCTCAATAGCATTTACCCCGTTTACTCTCGGCCTTGAATACGCTTCCAACGAAGTTTTCTTAATGGTTCCGTTTTTCGTTACCATCACAACGCTCATCTGGTTTACATATTCAGAATCTTTTAAGTTGTTGGTTCTGATGTAAGCTTTGATCTTATCATCCGGCTCAATGTTAATAAGGTTTTGTACCGCTCTTCCTTTTGCTGTTTTGGAGCCTTCCGGAATTTCAAATACTCTTAACCAGTAACATCTTCCTTTTTCGGTAAAGAAGAGCATGTATTGGTGGTTGGTTGCCGAAACAATATATTCAAGGAAATCTGCATCTCTTGTGGTTGCCGCTTTGTTTCCTACACCGCCTCTGCTCTGGATTTTGTATTCAGAAAGAGAAGTTCTCTTAATGTATCCTGCGTGGGAAATGGTAAGAACCACAGATTCATTCGGGATAATATCTTCGATAGACATTTCACCACCTGAATAATCGATTTCGGTTCTTCTTTCGTCTCCGTATTTTTCTTTAACTTCAATTAATTCATCTTTGATGATCTGGAATCTTCTTGGTTCGTTTGCAAGAATATCTTCCAAGTCTGCAATTTCTTTCATGATGGCATCATATTCATCACGGATCTTGTCAAGCTCCATTCCTGTTAAACGTGCAAGACGTAAATCAAGAATTGCCTGAGCCTGAATTTCAGAAAGTTCGAAAGCTTCGATCAATCCTTCTTTCGCAGCCTGTGGATTGGCAGAATGACGGATGATTGAAATCGCTTTATCCAAAGAATCCTGAGAACCGATCACTTTCATGAAACCTTCAAGAATGTGCGCTCTTTCTTTTGCTTTTCTAAGCTCAAACTGAGTTCTTCTTACGATAACTTCATGTCTATGCTCTACGAAATGATGAATAATGTCTTTTAAGTTAAGCTGCTCCGGTCTTCCGTGAACCAATGCAATATTGTTTACACTGAAAGAGGTTTGAAGTGCTGTATATTTATAAAGTAAGTTCAGAACAACATTCGGGATCGCATCATTTTTAAGTTCATAAACGATACGAAGACCTCTTCTGTCCGATTCGTCTCTGATTTCGTAAATTCCCGGAATTTTCTCTTCTTTTACCAGTTCCGCAGTTCTTGCAATCATTTCCGCTTTGTTTACCTGATAAGGCACTTCATTTACGATGATCGCATTTCTGTTTCCGATTTCTTCAAAAGCTACTTTTGCTCTCAAAACTACTCTGCCACGACCTGTATGGAACGCATCTCTTACGCCGTCGTATCCGTAGATAATTCCCCCTGTAGGAAAATCCGGCGCTATGATGTGCTGCATGAGTTCATCAATAGTAATTTCTCTGTTGTCGATATAAGCGCAGATTGCGTCTACAGCTTCCGATAAATTGTGCGGAGCCATATTTGTCGCCATACCTACTGCGATACCGGAAGTTCCGTTGACTAAAAGATTCGGGATTTTTGAAGGTAAAACCGTCGGTTCCTGTAAACTGTCGTCGAAGTTATTCTGAAAATCTACGGTTTCCTTATCCAGATCCGAAAGAACCTCATCAGAGATTTTTTTCAGTCTTGCCTCGGTATAACGCATTGCAGCAGGCGGATCTCCGTCCATGGAACCGAAGTTCCCCTGTCCGTCTACCTGCGGATAACGCAAGCTCCAGTCCTGAGCCATTCTTACCATTGCATCGTATACAGAGGAGTCTCCGTGCGGGTGATATTTACCTAAAACGTCTCCAACAATTCTCGCAGATTTTAAATACTTTCGATTAGAAAAAACCCCTAATCCATACATACCGTAAAGTACTCTTCTATGAACGGGTTTCAAGCCATCTCTTACATCCGGCAACGCTCTGGAAACGATAACCGACATCGAATAATCGATATAAGATGACTTCATTTCATCAACAATGTTGATAGGAATCAGTCTTTCTCCTTCTTTTTGCATAAACAATTTTATTATAATGATAGTCAGATCCTTAGCTATACGACTGAAAATTATTTTTTTTGTATTTTTATTAACGCGCTAATTTACGAAAAATTTGCCGATTTTTGCGGTAAAATTTATCTATAGAATCTTAAAAATTCATAAAATATGAGCATATTAAGCATAACGTTCCACTGCACAAAAAATAATCTTGAAGCCTGGGAAAATTACATGGATGAAACTTTGGTTTTAATGACAGAAAATCTGATGGACGTTAATCAATATATCCTTTCTGAAGTACACAGTGATTATATTGAAGAAGGCAAAAACTATAATCTTCTGCTTATTTTTGATAATGACGAGCTGAGAGAAGATTTCATCAAAAGCGAAATGGAAAATATTGCTGAAAGAATTGAGGCAAAATTCGGACAGGAAGTTATGATTTTCAATACTTTTCTGAATCCTAAGAAATCGAGGCTTTAAATATTAAGGCTAAGATTAAGATTAAGGTTGACATTGAGATTTAATAAAATAAAAAGGCTGTACCGATAGTTATACAGCCTTTTGTATGTAAATAAATTATTAAAATTCATTATTTATAAATCGATATTCAGAAACCAAATCTGTATGGTAACTAACAAAAAAAGCACTGAATTTCTTCAATGCTTATATTCTATTTATAAATTAACAATAACTACAGGTCTTGCCGGATATACTCTTTGCGGTGTTGGAGCATAATATACCCTTCTTACAGGTCTGTAATAATGCTTTTTATAATAACGTTTCGGAGGTCTTTGGTACACTACGGTTCTGTAATACGTTCTGTGTGGACCTTTATAATAATGTTTTTTAGGACCGTGTCCATAACCATGTCCTCTTCCGTGACCGTGACCTCTCTGCAAAGGCGCGGCGCTGTATAAGGCAAAGGAAAAAACGATCAGGAATACTCCCAAAATTTTAGTCAGCATCTTCATAAATATATATTTTTCAAATTACATCATGAAAAATTGCAATCCGGATGCCAATAATCGGTTTTTCTTATTTCTATGTAAACATTTAAGAAAGTTTATTATTTTTTATGTTAAAATACCACCTCGCTTCTTCTTTCAAGCATAATTACATCTTTCCACCCGCCATTCAGCTTTCCTATTTTCTTTCTTGTTCCTACGATTCTGAAACCATTTTTCTGATGTGCTTTCAGCGCACCTTCATTTTCCGGAAATATATTCACCTGCAGAGTCCAGAACCCATGATCTTCACTGTCCAGAATCATCTTTTTCAGCAAAACAGATCCTAAACCTTTTCCCTGATACTCATTATCAAAATAAACACTTACTTCTGCAACTCCTCTATAACTTTCTCTTTTGCTTACAGGCTTCAGCGCACACCAGCCAACCACTTCATTTCTTTCATTTTCCAAAACCCAGCGGCAGTCATTATAATAATCCATATTCCATGCTTCGGCAGTCGGAACAGTTGTTTCGAAGGTAGATTTTCCGCCTTCAATTCCCTGTCTGAAAATTTCTAACACTCTGGTCTCGTCTTTAGGAAGCATTTCTCTAAGTTCATAGTTCATGGTTAATGATATTTTCGTTTGTTTTTTCTTTTAATTCTTGAATAATGCGTCTGTTTGCTTTTGTTATCCTCAGAAACCACACTGATATTTCCATCCACTTCCAGTACGGCAAGTCTTACCTCATCGAAACCTCCGACACCATGTTCTCTTACTGCTTCTTCCAGCTCATCCGAAGTTATTTTTACTTTATTTAAAGCCTTTTCGTCAACAATGCCATCTTTGATAAGAATAACGGGATCTTCTTCCATAAAACTTTTAAAAGAAGGACTTCTGAACATGAATCTTTTTAAGGTGAAATTAGCCGCAAAAAGAACCAGAGCAGCAATTAAACCTCCCTGAAGCGAGGTGTCCTGTCCTACCATGGCATTCTGAACAGCATTTGAAATCAGGAGCAGCAGAACAACATCTCCCGCGTTAAGCTGCGAAAGCTGATTTTTCCCGAAAACACGGATTCCGATCACCATGAAAAGATAAACACAGAGAGAGCGCAGAACGACATCTAAAATGGGATTCACAACAGTTTCTATTATACTGTCAAATGTATAAATTTTTACGGTCTGTTGGAGAAGTTGGAAATAAAAAGTTTAGATAGATTGAATTATCATTTGCTGGGTGAATTGTTTATGTTGAATTTATCGAAGTACCTTTGTGAACAAAAAATATTTTCAAAAATTTCAAAACAACTGTTGCAAACTTTGTATTAAAAATATTGGAAGCATAAAAAAACCGCCTTAATAAAGCGGTCTGAATTTGTTAAGGACATTGAGCAATCGGAACTTCACTGCAAACAACTTTGTTGAGTCTTTCACAGTATACACAGTATTGTTTCGGCTGTCCGCCATATACTGATTTCAGATCTGTCTTGCTTAGTTTCTTTAAATTTTTCATATTGTTTTAATTTTGTGATTCAAATATAAAACGAATATTTTTAATTATTATTACAATTTTATGTTTAAAATTTTCATTATTTACACTTAAAATAAAAAAGCCATACAGAATTTGCATGGCTTGGTATAAAAGATTTTATGAATATTATCTGTTGTTGATTTCTACCGTTACAGGCATTACATAAGTGTAGGCAACCATGCTTTCATTTAACTTTTTACGGTCAACTTTATAATCCAGTTCGCTTAAAACTGTTTCAATTTCTTTGCTTACACTTTTACAGTCACCATTCGAATGAACATTAACGATTTTACCGTTCTTGGAAATATCGAATTTTACAACAGAGTTTACAGTTCCCTGCTTGTAATCCGTATTCGAAAGATCAAAATTTTCCATTAAACGGGTTCTTATATCGTTAAAAGTTTCACTTCTGTTTAACTGAATTTCTTCAATTGTATTATTGGCAGATGTTTGTGCTTTTGCTGTATTGATTAGTCCAATGAATCCACAAACAAAAAATGAAGCGATCAATATTTGTATTTTATTTTTCATAACTCTTTGGTTTTAAATATTATATTAAACTTATCTACTGTTTCTTTACCAAAGATATATAAAATAATTTACAATAATTTCACATTGAGTTAACATTGAGTTAACATTGGGATTTAAATAATTGATTTTCAGATAAATAAAATTTTAAAATTTTTGAAAATTTAATATTGGGAGTAATATCTATAAATAAAAAAGGCTAAATTTCATCAACTTAGCCTATATCTTAACACAAATTAATTTAGAATTTGACTTACATGGTGTAAAAGATTTAATAATTTTGGTGTTTTTTCTACAAAGTCTACACCTAAAAAAGTAATATTTTTCCAGTCATTAAGTCTTTTACCTAAATCAAATACTGTATCATGCCATTTTCTTAATGTCGTTTTAGATTCCTGTATTGTAACCTCTGTTTCAGCTTCTTTTAATTCGATCAAATCTTTCATTCCTTCAATAAAAATGTTTTTCCATTCTTCATTCTCTATTTTTAATTGTTGAAACTCTTTTAGTATTTCTTCTGCTTTTAAAACGTCAGGATTTGTTGAATATGAGTTAAAATTGTTTGTTAGAGTATTGTTATTTCCTCCAAACTGATTTCCACTAAATGTTGAACCTTCTCCAAAATTAAACTGTTCCATAATTATATTAGTTTGTAATGGTCTTTTTGTATTCTCTATAAAAATTTTAACCTCTTCGAAATTTAAAGGTCTTGAAAGTGAATTATAATAAGCCTGTTCTGATAAATCAATAAGATGATTTACATAAAAAAATTTCACTTCTTTATCTTTAATTCCTTGTTTTATTTCATGTAATACTATTTGTATTGCGGTATAACCTTCCTCTGATGTGGATAAGTTTGCAATTAAATTTTCGAGATTTGCTTTACTATGATGATAGTCAAAAGATCCCTTATTTTTTTCATCATAAATAATATCAAAAATTTCTTTTAACAGATTTAATTTTTCAAGATTTTCAAATTTTGCAATACTATTGATGTAAAAATCATCCCTTAAATCTGAAGCTACCGTTCCGAATTTCTTAAGGAAAACAAGATAAATTTCTAATGAATCCAAATCATTAAAATAGAATAATAAATCTAAAGCTTTTGAAAAATACAATTCATCCTCACTAGAAATATAGTCTTTAGCCAATTGATGTATAAAATGATTCCCTATATTCTTCTCTTGCATTAATTTTACTGCTTCCCAACATAAATACTTATTTGGATTCTCACAACATTTTTTTAGAAATTCTAATTGATTATGTGTAGATAATAAATCTGTATAGCTTTTTAAAAAATCTTTGTTACCCAGAATATTCTTATTACAAATTATAAATTTTCCTATTTTTTCATAAGTATCTTGTAATTTATTTTTTATAGCATAATTAATATGGTCAGTTAATGTACTATAATCCATTTGTTCAAAATTAATATTTTGAGCAATTTCTTTATCAAAAACTTCCTTATCGTTGATTTTATTAAATATGTATTCTAAATTCTCCTCACCCTTTCCATGAATATTACAATATTTTAGAGTTTTAAGATAAAACTCTTTCGAGTAACCAACATTAAATTCTTTATCAAAAAAGTAAAGCATTTTTAAAATGTAATAATGAGTTTTAAATGTAAAATAATCATCATTTTTTATCGTTAATACATTTTTGAAATCAAAATCTCGCTCAACTTTTAAACTTTCATTTTTGATATATTCTATATGCTCTGGTTTAATTTCAAAACCTTCACTTTTTCTATTTTTAATTTTATTTTTAATCTCATACAGCAAATTAATTTCGCGCTCAAGATAATTTAAAACTTTTTGCTTTGTTATTCCTGTTCGATTTTTTAATCGATTTTGTATAAATCCAAAAACTGAATTTTGTAAGCCGTGAAAACCAGTTTCTTCATACCATTTCCAACTGATTTCGTGAATTTTATCCCAAGTCATTTCAATAACTTCATTATCGTCAAAAACTTTTAAAATCTCACTTGATAATTTTTCTTTATCAAACAGAATCTCAAAGTTTTCTTGAGCGAAGTTTTTCAATTTCTGTCCATTAGAATGAAACTCTTCAGGAGTTGGAAGAAAATCATCAAATGTATAACCTGTTTTTGCTATTTCAAATTCTAAAAGTCTAGCTATTTCAAAATTGTAGTGAGAGACATAGTTTCGGAAGTTTTCAATTTTCGTATTTTCATTTATTTTTACTTTATTTTGTACATATTGTTCAACAAAATACTCAACACCCATTTCAGTAATGCACAATGATAAAATATGATTGGTTGAAGATGAAATACCAAACTTATCAAGTAAGTGATTAAACAAAGGGTATTTAC
>NZ_JBBCQL010000131.1:0-12444 GCF_037149975.1 Chryseobacterium sp. VD8
CAGAGATTTGGTTCTGGAGCAGATTGAACTGGTTAAAAAAGGAGAATTTCCTGACTGGATGCTTCCTGCGATTATCAACGATTTTAAAATTCAGAGGATGAAAGCACTGGAAACCGCAGACGGATTGGCAACAAACCTTTATGATACGTACATCAAAGGCAGAACCTGGGAACAGGAACTGAATGAAATGGATCAGTATGAAAAACTGACGAAAGAAGAGGTTATTGCCTTTGCCAATGAGTTTTTCAGGGATAATTATGTGATCGTTTACAAAGAAAAAGGAGTAAACGAAAAATTAATACGCGTAGAAAATCCGGGAATTACTCCTGTGAAAATAAACCGTGAAGCCCAGTCTGAGTTTTTACGCCAGATTTTAGAAGAAAAAACGGAAGACATTCAGCCGGAATTTGTTGATTATGAAAAGGAAATTCAGAAAGATGTTATTAAAGACAAGACCGTCAGTTTTGTTAAAAATAAATACAACGATATTGCGCAGGTTCATTTTATTTTTCCTTTCGGAAGCGATCATGACCGTGATCTGGGAATTTCAACTCAGGTTCTTCAGTATTTGGGAACTGGAAAATTCTCTCCGGAAGATCTGAAAAAAGAATTCTTCAAAATCGGCGTTACCAATGATTTTAAAACCACCAACGATCAGCTGATTATTTCGCTGAACGGCTTGGAAGAAAATATTGAAAAAGGAATAGATCTTCTGCAGCATTGGCTGTATGAAGTAAAGCCGGATCAGGAAATTTACAGACAGTTTACAGAAACTATTCTGGAAAACCGTGCTGCGATGAAGAAGGATAAAGGCAGAATTATGACAGCTCTTACGAATTATACCAAATTGGGATCTTTTTCACGGTTTACGGATGTTATTTCAAAAGAAGAATTGGAAAGCAGCAATGTGGAAGTTTTTACAGACCGGATGAAAAAACTGTTCAGATATCCGTATCAGATATTTTTCTATGGAAGGAATTTTGAAAATTTCACTTCATACATCGGAAAATATACTGAAAATGAAAGTTTTGTCATTCCGGAACCTAAAAACTATCCGGAACCAGAAACAGACGGAAACGTATATTTTACAGATTACGACATGGTTCAGATGGAAATGAGCAAAGTGGGAAGAGGTCGCAATGTCAACACGGAAAATTTTGGTAAAATCAATGTTTTTAATGAATATTTCGGACGCGGTTTGTCATCCATTGTTTTTCAGGAAATCCGTGAAAGCAAAAGTTTAGCCTATTCTGCATACGTTTCTTACGCAGCGAATTCAGAGTTGGATCATCCGGATTACATTACCACCTACATCGGAACGCAGCCGGACAAATTGCAGATTGCGGTGGATACGATGACTGAACTGATGACCGAGCTTCCTGAAGTGAAAGTACAGTTTGAAAATGCAAAAAATTCTGCTTTAAAACAGATTGCTTCGCAACGGGTAACGAGAACGAATATTTTCTTCAATACGTTAAGATTAAGAAAACTAAATATTCATCATGATTTCAGGAAAGATATCTATCGCCAGATTGAAAGCCTGAAATTTGAAGATCTGAAAGATTTTTACGATCATTACATAAAATCCGTTCACTTTAACACCGCCATTATCGGAAAAAAAGAAAACCTGAACAGGAAAGCGGTTGATAAGATGGGAACCTTCAGGGAAGTGAGTTTAAAAGATATTTTCGGACATTAAAAAAAGAGGCTTGAAAAAGCCTCTTTCCGTTTTTAGGTCGTGTGCAATTTCCATCCTGAAAATGCGGATAAAAAAATCTAAATAAACGCTTATTATATAGAGTTTAAACTTTTTAAAAATATTCTTTTGGAAAGCGCAGAGACGCAAGCTTTTTATTAGTCTCAATCATTAAGGCGCAAGAAAATCAAAGATTTTCAATAAGGATTTATGCTTAATTTTATCGTAGATAAAATCTTTGTGCCTTACAGTATTTATTGAATATTTTGTGCCTTTTCGATGGTTATAGCTATTAAGTTTTAGGTTTATATTTTAAAAAGGATTTCAGATCAGCAAATGTTGTAAAAACATTATTTTATTTAACATAAGATATTTTTTTCTTAAATGTGTGAAAAATTATTGGAGAATTGTTTCTTTTGTTTAAATTTATCTTAAAATATAGCGGTATCCGAAAAGCTCACAGAGTAGGAAACAAATTAAAACAAAAACAATGAAAAATTTAAAGAAACTTTCTAGAGAAAATCTTAAAACAGTAAAAGGAGGATTAATGATTTGTATGAACTACGATGGTGTTTGCGAAAAAGTAGGTAAGTTCTGTGGAGAGCCGGAATGTAAAAATTAAAAACCTTTTTAGACTCTTAAAGTAAGAATCGTAAAGAAATAAAAAAGTCCTGAAATTTTCAGGACTTTTCTTATTATTTATTTTACAATTTTCATCTCATCAATCAGCCATTTGGAATCTGCAAATTTATCGATGATGAAAAGAATATACTTCGTATCCACCATGATATTTCTGCTGAAACGAGGATCATAATTAATGTCGCTCATTGTTCCTTCCCATTGTCTGTCGAAATTCAGTCCTACCAGATTTCCGTTGGCATCAAGAGCCGGACTTCCGGAGTTTCCTCCCGTTGTGTGGTTGGTTGCTGTAAATCCTACAGGAACATCGCCGGTTTTATCTTTGTACACTCCGAAATCTTTCTTGCTGTAAAGATCAATCAGCTTTTTCGGAACATCAAATTCGTAATCTCCCGGAACATATTTTTCCATTACACCCGCCAAATGTGTCTGATAATTATAAGAAACGGCATCTCTCGGAGAAGAACCTTTCACTTTTCCATACGTTACACGAAGCGTTGAGTTCGCATCAGGGAAGAATTTTCTGTCTTTATCCGTTGCCATTTGCTGCGCCATGTAAGTCTTCTGTAAAGCATCAATTTTTGTCTGCATCGACGTAAACTGAGGATCAGCTTTGGTGATGTAGGTGTCTCTCATGGATAAATAAGTCTGATAAACAGGATCTTTTTTTAATGTCTTGATCAGTTTATCCTGATTGGAGAATGCCTTTTCGATATCTTTACTAAGAAAAGCTCCGTTTACTTCAGTTCTTCCTGTAATGATGGAGTTTTTAGAATCTTCTTCAATCGTCTGAAGATTTTGCGCTTCATTTTTATATTTTTCAAATCCTGCAGGTAAAAATTCCGGAGCCGTTTTATTGGCATAAAGAGCCAATAATTTTGCCGTAACTTTTGCATCAAGTTCTGCATTGTAATCTTTGTAGAAAGAAGTCAGCCTGTTCTTAAAGGAAGTGGTTCCTTTTTCGTCCATTCTTCCGGCTTCTACCGCAGTAATGTAGTTGTAGAAAAGATTGGCAAGCATTAATGTTTCTGCATTTCTGATGGTTTCAGAATAATATGCGTTATTTAATGCATAAGGAGCCTGATCGTTGTACAATTTGTTAAGTTGGTCTAAAGTCGTTTTAATATCTTTATTTTTAGCGATCAGAGAATTTTCATACTGTACTTTTTTCTCTACCGCGTTAGATTTTTTCAAGCCTTCTACTTCACCGATCCATTTTTTCCAGTAATTGGCTACCGAAGCATATTTTGAAGCATACTGAATTCTTGTGGCATCATCGGTACGCATTTTTTCGTCCAATGTTTTCAAAGCAACATCTCTCACTGCAATTCTCGCAGGATCGGTATCTTTCATGATCTTTTCAACTGCGATGGCAGGAAGATATTCTGTGGTTCTTCCCGGGAATCCGAATACAAAAGTGAAATCATTCTCATTTTTATCTTTAATGGAAACCGGAAGATAATGTTTCGGAACGTAAGGAACATTGTCTTTAGAATATTCCGCTGGTTTGTTGTTTTTATCAGCGTAGATTCTGAACATGGAGAAATCTCCGGTATGTCTTGGCCAAACCCAGTTGTCTGTATCCGAACCGAATTTTCCGATGCTTTGAGGCGGAGCTCCTACCAGACGGATATCTTTGAATGTTTCAATAGTGAAAGCATAGAATTTATTCCCATAATACATGGATCTTACAGAAATCGACTGATAAGGTTCTGTTTTCTGAGAATTTTTGTAAATCTCAATATTTTTGGCAATCTGTTTAGAAAGTTCGGGTTCCTGCAGTTTATCGGTTCCGTCTAAAATCTGAGAGGTCACTTCTTTGATATCAACAATAAAGTCTACCGTTACTCCCGGATTCGGAAGTTCTCCCTGAGGATTTTTTGCCCAGAAACCATTTGATAAAAGATCGTTCTGCACGGTTGAGTGAGACTGAATCTGCCCGTAACCACAGTGATGGTTGGTAAGCAATAACCCTTTTGGCGAGATAATTTCTGCGGTACAGCCTCCGTTGAACTGTACAACCGCATCTTTTATGCTTGCTTTTTGCGGATTAAAAATATCTTTTGCAGAGATTTTCATTCCCAAATCTTTCATTTCCTTTTCATTAAGCTCCGTTGGAATCCACATTCCGCCGTATTGCTGTGCAAACGTCATTACAGCCGGCAAAAGAAATACAGATAGAAGTATCTTTTTTGTCATAATCAAAATTTTGCCGAATTTACGAAGAAAATAGTATACTTAGATTAAAATTGGCTGATAGTTGATTGTTTTTTAGAGGCTGTTCAAATTTAATATTTTATGATTCTGTTATTTTCAAACGTAAAATTATAATTCAGCATACCGAATTGTAATTCAGCATACCGATTATTCTAAAAAGTAAGAACAAGTAAAATTTTTGTATCAAGATTGATGATACGATTTAATCTTTAATCAGTTTGATCCATCAACTATCAACAAGAAACCATCAACCAATCAGGCGGCTTAATTTTTGCTGCTGAAAAAGCATTCACGCTAAATCATTTATTATGAAAAAAACAATTCAGATTTTGGGAATCGCTCTTATGTCGCTTGTAGTTTCCTGTACGCAAAAAGACAAAAATCCTGAAGTGGAGATGAACCCTAAAACAGATCCGATGGCAATTCAGACTCCGGTGGACAGTACCAAAACAAATTCAGTTGCGGGTTCTGATAATTCAGAAAATTCTTTAGACTGGGACGGAACGTACGAAGCCACAGTTCCATGCGCAGACTGCCCCGGAATTAAAACTATCCTTGTTTTAAGTAAGGATAAATCTTTTAAAATCACAGAAGAATATCTGGAAAGAAATTCTAAAAATGAAGATACAGGAATGTTTACATGGGATTCTACGGGAAGCATCATTACCTTAAACGGAAAAATTTCAAAATACAGATACAAAGTTGGGGAAAATACACTTACACAGCTTGATATGGAAGGAAAACCGATTGACGGCCCGAACAAAGCCCTGTATATTTTTAAAAAGAAATAATCGTGTAACCTCCAAAATCCCTCATTTGAAGGGATTTTTTATTGACATCGATGATATTAAAACTGGTAGGCAATTATTTTATCATCTTCCATCAGGTTCTTCATTAAAATTTCATGATTGGTATTATTGCCTGTAACCACCCATGTTGTCGAGAGATTTCCCTGTGTATACTGTTGTTTTGCCAAGGTGAATTTCAGATGGTTTCTCTTAAAAAGCTCTTCACAATGTTGAATATCATGGTAATTGACTACCGCAATTTTATATTCCCGGATTTTATGATGTCTGTCTATAAATTTTTCAAAATAGGTTAAATAATTTAAAACCACTAAAATAAGAAGCGTTCCGAGGAGTGAAAGATAAACATATCCTGATCCGACTGCCATTCCGATGGAAGCAGTGGCAAAAATAGTTGTGGCAGTGGTAATTCCGTCGATTTTGCTGTCTCCTTTAAAAATAACGCCTGCTCCAAGGAAACCAATTCCGGTAATGATGTTGGCTGCAAGACGATCCGGATTGGCAACTCCGATTTTAATAGAAAGTATCGTAAACAAACAGGATCCGAAACAGACCAGAATAAAAGTGCGCAACCCTGCCGATTTATTCCGGTACTCGCGTTCTGTCCCGATGAAAATGCCGAGAAGAACGGAAATGAAAATCAGCAGAAGCTCATTCTGGATAACGTAATGATCTTTTAAAAATTCCATTTTGAAGATTTTACTAAATAAAATTACAATAATTCTTTTGATAAAAATCCAAATGAGGTATATTGTATCGTAAAATGCTACAACCTTGAATGAAAGTCTGAAAAAGTCGATTGAAAACCTATATTCTGTTTTTTCAAAATATGAAATCCGGTCTGTTATAGAGGGATGCCCCTGTTGCGTTTCGGATCGTGACAAAGAGAAGATTCATACTAAGGAACTCAGAGAGCTCGAAGAAGAGGATCTTTCCCGATATGCTTTTAAAGCAATGACAACGTGGGGAAATGTGGATGATTTTAAACATTTCCTGCCGAGAATACTGGAGCTTTGTATCGATCATGATTTTGGAATTCAGCCGTTTGGTATTTTCGGAAAACTGGAATACGGAAAATGGGAAATCTGGGAATATGCCGAAAAAGAAGCGGTTACAACTTTTCTTTTGGAATGGTGGAAGTATTTCTTAGAAAATAGGACTTTTTTTGATGATGATCTGTTTTTCGGGATCTATAATTTAACGGGTCAAATTGAAAAATTATTAGACTGCTGGAAAGTGGATGTTGTCCAAAACAGCTTTATGATTTATGTAGATTTTATCCGGTATTATTATCAGGATTTTGTCAACGAAAACCTGAAAAATAAAAGTTTGAATGAATCGGATCATAAAAAATTTCTGAAATGGATCAAAGAAAATGCGAAAAGTCTTGAAGAAGGTTTTTATTATTTCGAAAATAGTGATGAAAGATTTGCAAGGGAAATTTCGGACGCTCTGTATATTTTGGAACACAGCTAAAAAAAGACTGCCTTTGAGAGACAGTCTTTTGTAATTATTTAAGAAGAACTATTTTTCTACCAAATCCAAAAACTGCTGTTCATCCAGAATTTCAATTGTTCCGATGTCCTGTGCTTTTTTCAGTTTGCTTCCGGCTTTTTCGCCCACCACAAGGAAATTAAGGTTTTTGGATACTGCCGAAATATTTTTTCCGCCGTGTTTTTCTACCATTTCTTCCGCCGCTTCTCGGGTAAATAATGATAATTTTCCGGTAAAAAGGAATGTTTTTCCTTCCAGAATATTCGACAGGACTTCGTTTGTACTTTCGCCTTTTTCCAGTTGTACTCCGTAAGATTTTAACCTTTCGATCATCAAAATATTTTCGGAATTTGCAAAGAACTCCACGATGCTTACCGCGATTTTGCTTCCAATATCTTCTACTTGGCAAAGCTCTTCCACGGTTGCATTTTTCAGATCTTCGATGGTCGGGAAATTTTTAACCAGTTTTTTGGCAACCGTTTCTCCGACGTGTTTTATCCCGATTCCGTACAGCACTTTTTCAAACGGAATTTCTTTGGATTTTTCGATTCCTGAAATGATGTTCTGTGCCGATTTTTCTGCCATTCTTTCAAGCGGAAGAAGCTGCTCTTTCGTTAAAACATAGAAATCCGCAGGATTTTCAATCAGTCGTTCCCTGTAAAGCTGCTCAATCGTCTCACTTCCCAGATTATCAATATTTAAAGCCTTTCTGGAAACATAATGGATCATTCTTCCCACAACCTGTGGCGGACAGTGAAGATCATTCGGACAGAAATGAATTGCCTGATCCTCGATTTTTACAAGCTCAGTGCCGCATTCCGGACAATTTTTAATGTATTCAATTTCCTTGCTTTCTTCCGTTCTTTTTTCGGTATTGACGCCGACAATTTTCGGAATAATTTCACCGCCTTTTTCTACGTAAACGAAATCATTTTCATGAAGATCTAACTTTTTAATAATATCTTCATTGTGAAGTGAAGCTCTTTTCACAATTGTTCCGGCTAATAAAACAGGTTTCAGATTCGCAACCGGAGTGATGGCTCCTGTTCTTCCGACCTGATAAGAAACGCTTTGCAGTTCGGTTTCCACTTTTTCAGCCTTAAATTTATAAGCCATTGCCCAGCGTGGAGATTTTGCGGTATATCCAAGCTGTCTCTGCTGTTTTAAAGAGTTGACTTTTAAAACGATACCGTCAATTTCAAACGGTAAATTATGTCTTTCAACGTCCCAGAAATTGATAAATTCCTTCACCTCATCCAAAGTAGTACACAATTTTGCCTGTTGAGAAGTTTTGAAACCCCAGCTTTGCGCTTTCTGAAGCAGTTCCCAATGCGATGCTGCAGGAATATCTTCTGAAATAAACTGATACAGAACCGATGAAAGCCCGCGTTTTCTCACTTCGCCGCTGTCCTGCATTTTCAGACTTCCGCTTGCTGTATTTCGGGGATTCATGAAAGGGTCGAGACCTTCTTCCTCACGCTGTTTATTGATTTTATAGAAATTTTTTCGGGTTAAATAAATTTCTCCGCGCATAAAAAAATGTTCAGGGAAATCACCTTTGAGTTTCAGAGGAATATCCGAAATGGTACGAACGTTTGCCGTAATTTCATCACCCTGAAAACCGTCACCGCGAGTTACTGCCTGAACCAGTTTTCCGTTTTCATACAAAATGGAGATCGAAGCACCGTCATATTTCAGTTCGGCAACAAATTCCACCGGTTCGTCAATGGTTTTAATAATTCTTTTTTCCCAGTCTTCAAGATCGTCAAAATCATAAGAATTATCAAGAGAATACATTCTGAATTTATGCTGAACCGTAGGGAAAACTTTAGTAATTCCACCGCCGACACGAACGGTAGGAGAGTTTTCGTCATAAAATTCGGGATATTTTGCTTCCAGATCTCGAAGTTCTTCCAGCAGCATATCAAAATCATAATCCGAAATCGTCGGATTATCAAGGAGATAATAATTTTCGTTGTGCTGATGAAGCTCTTTTCGCAGATCTTCTATTTTCTGTTGTATGTTTTCGGACATCGGGTTTCTATCTTTTCAGCAAAAATAAATAAAAGTAATTCCAATTTAAAAAATAAGGGAATTAAATATTCTGCGAAAATTAAAAAGTTGTAACATATTTAAACCCACTGATTATCCACCAGATAAAATCGGGGTTAAAATTCAGGTAACATAAGGTTCCCATATAATTTAAAAAATGTTAAAACTCCCTTAAACAGAGGATTCTGAAAGTCAAAATACATTTGCAAAGCTAATTTGTAAATATGAAAAAAGTAAAGATTGTATTGGGATTATTGTTTCTGAGTTTTGGAACTCTTGTGTATGCGCAGACCACTCAGGCTTCCATTGTAGGAAAAGTTACCGGAACCGGAAAAGCTCCGCAGGAAAAGGTAAAAGTAACCATTGTAAATGAATCCACAGGTTTTAAAACGGAAACGGAAACCAATTCGAAAGGGGAATATATTTTCAAAGAAATTCCTTTGGGCGGACCTTACACCGTATTCGTAAATGATGAAAAAAGGGAAGGCTACAATGTGAATTTTGGAGATCAGGTAACGGTAAACGTAGATCTGGGAAGCGAGAAAAGCATTGAAGAAGTTGTTGTTACCGGAAATTTAAAAAACAAAATCGGGAATTTAGGTGCGGCAACAGCCATTACAACCAAAAATATCGGAATTTTACCTGTAAACGGAAGAAACTTCAACAATCTTGCTGAACTTTCTCCTTTGAGCGGTAAAAACGGAAGTATTTCCGGACAGTTGGGTTCTTCCACGAATTTTACCATCGACGGAATGACAGCGAAAAATCCTACATCTGCAGGTTCTACGACAAGCAGAAGCAATGCTCCGTTTTCTATTTCAATCGAAGCGGTTCGTGAATTTAAAGTAACCACTAATCAATATGATGTCACATTAGGAAGAAGCGGAGGCGGAACCGTAAGTGCAGTTACAAAATCCGGAACGAATAAATTTTCAGGAAGTGCATGGGAATATTTGAGGACAAACTGGCTTTCGAGCAAATACGACATCAGAGGAAATAAAATCAACAACGATTTTTCCACTTCTCAGTTCGGATTCTCTTTAGGCGGACCGATCATTAAGAATAAACTGCATTTCTTCGTTGCTTGGGATCATCAATTGGATTCAAGACCGTTGCAGATTGCCGATATCAAATCTCATGACGACGAATTGAGATTAAATACCACCACAGCTACTTTAAATAAGTTCCTTGATATTGCCAGAGCTAAATATGGGGTTGGAAATACACCACAGTTCGGAAGTTTTGATAAAGTGAGAAATTCTGATGCCGGATTTTTGCGTTTAGACTGGCAGATTAACGATAAAAACTTATTGACTTTAAGAAATAATTTCACGTACGATCTGAACAAAAACGGTTTAGGAGACAACACAGCGATCAATGCATTTGAATCGTATGGAAATGATAAAAATTTGGATAACAGCTTATTGTTGACTTTAAGATCCAACTTAAAGCCGAATATGACGAACGAACTGAAGGCGCAGTATCTTTACACTTTTCAGGACAGTTATCAGAACGATCAGCTTGGTCATCCCGTTCCGAGAGCTATTGTCGAAAATATTGTAACCAGCATCGACGGAAAAGATAAGGCAACCAATATTCAGATCGGAGGTCACCGTTTTGCACAGGAAAGTTTCAGGAATAATGTTTTCCAGATCGTAGACAATTTATATTACAATACGGATAAAATCAAATATACATTCGGTGCAGATTTAATGTACACGATGGCAAAATCGTTGTACGGAAGTGAAGTGAACGGAAGATTCCATTTCAGGGAGAATCCTACAGCCAACGGAGGAGATAATTTATTTAATTTCAATAATCTTGTGGCGTACAGATTTTACAGAGAAGTTCCTTTGATGCAGGATCCTTCTGTAAAGTCCAATATTTATAATTTGGGAGTTTACGGACAGATTCAGACAAAAATTGCAAAAGGTCTGGATTTAATGGCGGGTTTAAGATTGGATTACGGCGGTTATCCGAAAGCAGGCTTCAATCAGAAATTGTATGATGAAATGGGAATACGGACAGATAATCAAATCAAATCATTCATCATTCAGCCAAGATTCCAGTTCGATTGGAATATTAATGAAGGAAATAAAGACTTCCTGAAATTTGGAGCCGGAATTTTCTCTTCAGATATCAACAATTATATGATTATCAATAATCTGGTGTTTGACGGAAGACATTTGGCAACAGTGGATGTGACTGGTAAAGATGTTCCTATTCCGAACTTTAATAGCTATAGAAATGATTACAACACTGTTCCTACACTTGCTCAGAATCAGATTCCTACCATTAACTATACAGGAAAAGATGCAAAAATTCCGGTAGTTTATAAAGCTAATGTTTCTTACACGCATTTCTTCAACGAGAGATTCAGAGCGGGAGTTGCGGGTTACATGACACTGGGAAGAAACAACTATTTCTATTACGACAGAAATATGGTGGCAAATCCTTATTTTACGCTGGATAATGAAGGCGGAAGAGGAGTTTTTGTTCGTGCAGCAGATATTGCAGCCAACGGAACACTGAGCTGGAAAGACGGAAGAATCAACAAAAATTTCGGAAGAGTTCTGGAATTGGTAAGTGATGGAAAAGTCAATCAGTTTTCATTCGTTTTAGACACAAGTTACCGTTACTGGAAAGACGGAGAAATTACAGCAAGTTACACCTGGGCGGACATCAAAGACAATACTTCGTATAACGGAAACGTAGCCAATTCTGCAACACTGTCTACCATGGTTTCGGGAGATCCGAGAAACTTAAGAATGTCGTATTCGGACAACCAGTTCAGAAACAAAGTCGTGATTTACGGTAACTCTCCAACCATTGCAGGATTTACCTTGGGAATCAGGTATGCCGGAATCGGCGGAACCCGTTTCTCTGTAACGGCAGGAGGAAATGTAAACGGAGATTTCGTAGACACGAACGATTTAGCTTACATTTTCCCGAATCTTACACAGACTTTAATTGATAATCCTGAAGTGGGACAGGCTTTGAAGAACTATATTACGGATTACAACAACAAAGTTGCAGAAAGAAACGGCGGAAAAAATGGTTTCTACGGAGTTTGGGATGTTCGTGTAGCAAAGAAAATCAAATTTGAAAAAATCGGAGCCTTTGAACTTTCAGTGGATATTTTCAACGTTGCCAATTTACTCAACAAAGAATGGGGCGTTAACAAATCTTACGGAAATACGGCGCTGTACAGAATTACAGGATTTGATCAGGCAACAAAACAGTTTAAGTACAGCCTGAACACAAGCGGACTGGAACCTCTTTCAGGAAATCCTTACCAGATCCAGATCGGAGCGAAATATTCTTTCTAATCTAAAAATAAGTTTAAACTCATTTTAAATGTAACCGCAAAAGAGACAAAAGACTTTGTTGAGTTTTTTTAACCTGAGTTCGGGATAAGTCTTCTTAACCGCAAGGTTAAACAAAGAGATTCAATTATTAGGAATTCAGCTTTTAAGATATACAAAGGCGTAAAACTTATTAAAGTAATACCATTTTGTCTTTTTTTACATAAATGAAGTG
>NZ_JBBCQL010000132.1:0-12345 GCF_037149975.1 Chryseobacterium sp. VD8
CACTTTCATGAATAATCAGTCTTCTTGTGGAAGTACATCTTTGTCCTGCCGTTCCTACAGCTCCGAAAACTGCTCCGATAATCGACATATCAATATCTGCATCTTTAGAAATAATGATGGCATTGTTTCCGCCTAATTCAAGGATTGATTTTCCGAATCTTTGTGCAACATTTGTTGAAACCATTCTTCCGACTCTTGTAGAACCGGTAAAAGAAACTAAAGCGACTCTCTTGTCATCCACTAATTTTTGTCCGATTTCGTGATCTGCAACCAATACGCTGGAAATACCTTCGGAAAGATTATTTTCCTTTAGCACTTCGTTCATGATGTTTTGGCACGCAATCGCGCAAAGCGGTGTTTTTTCTGACGGTTTCCAGATCGTAACGTTACCGCAGATCCATGCTAAAGCTGTGTTCCACGCCCAAACTGCTACCGGAAAGTTGAATGCAGTGATGATTCCTACAATTCCCAACGGATGATACTGCTCGTACATTCTGTGTCCCGGTCTTTCCGATTGCATCGTATACCCGTGAAGCTGTCTTGAAACCCCTACTGCAAAATCGCAGATATCGATCATTTCCTGAACTTCTCCAAGACCTTCCTGCAGGGATTTTCCCATTTCATAGGAAACCAGTTTTCCCAAATCGTCTTTGTACTGTCTTAATTTCTGACCTAACTGTCTTACAATTTCCCCTCTTTTAGGAGCCGGAATCAGTCTGAATTCTTTAAAAGCTTTTTCAGCCGTCTCAATTACCTTGTCATAATCAGATTCTCCGGAAGTCTTCACTTTAGCAATCAGATTTCCGTCTACAGGAGAGTAACTTTCGATGGTTTTCCCTGATGCAAAGTATTTTCCGCCTACTGAAGTTCCCTTATTTTCATCCTTAATTCCTAGATTTTTGAGTGTTTTTTCGATCCCAAAATCCTTTACTTTTTTAGACATAAAAATTTTACTTTTCGTTTCCTCTAAAGATAGAAATATTATGCGAATCCCAAAATTTTAATTTTTTAACAATTTTTTATTTGGACTAATTATAAACATAGTTATCTTTGTATAGGAATCATTTTATTTCAGGAATGGAAAATAATAAGATTAATAACGAACCTGCCACAGAGGAAAAAAAATCCTCCAGATGGAAAAGTCTGGTAAAGAAATTCGGGATCGGCGGAATTATATTTTTTACCGTCAAAGGAATCATTACCTCTACGCTGATCTATTTTCTGGGAAAGAATTTCTGGACGGTGATCTCCGATTATATTACCGGAATTTTTGATTAATTGATTGATATATAGATACAAAAAGCTGAGAAATTTCTCAGCTTTTGTTTTGGATTCAAGGTCATTCGGAATGACCATATTTTATTCTTTCTTTTTCCTTCCTGAATTAATCAGGCTCTGATGCAGCAAATACTCAATCTGTCCGTTTACACTCCGGAATTCGTCATTTGCCCATTTTTCCAGAAGCTTGAAAGTAGACTCATCAATCCTTAAAACAAAAGATTTTTTGCCTTTATTTTCGGAAGGATTCTGAGCTTTTTCTGATTTCATTTTTTCTATTTTTCTTTTGCTTAATTTGTATTTAACGCAAAGTGCACAAAGATTTTTCTGAACTACTTTATGTTTTTATGTTCGCCAAGGCGTTTCACTCAGCAAAGATGTAAGGTTATTAGCCATTCAGAACGGAGTACAGTAGAGTGAAAATCTTTTAAATATAAATCATCCATTTCACTCAAATTGACGTTTCTAATGCTATTCTTCTAAATACACAGCTTTCCTACGGAATGACAAATATTGCGAAAATTTTAATTATCAATTATACAAAGTTCCGGCATTTAAAATGGGTTGTGCTGCTTTTTCGCCGCAAAGAACCACCATTAAATTGCTTACCATTGCCGCTTTTCTTTCATCATCCAGCTCTACGATATTTTCTTCTGAAAGCTTTTTCAGGGCTAAATCCACCATTCCTACAGCACCTTCCACAATCTTTGTTCTTGCCGCTACAATTGCCGTTGCCTGCTGTCTCTGCAACATCGCTCCTGCAATTTCCGATGCGTAAGCCAAATGTGAAATTCTTGCTTCCTGAATGGTAATTCCTGCCTTTGAAAGTCTTTCGGTAAGTTCCTGTTCCAGAATAGCGTTGATCTTTTCACCGCCTTCTCTTAAAGTAATCGGTGCATGATCGTCTTCTAAATTGTCGTAAGGAAAACTCATCGCCAAATGACGTACCGCAGCTTCACTCTGCATTTTAACAAAATCTGAATACCGTTCAACGTCAAAAGCCGCTTTGTAGGTATCTCCCACTTTCCAGACAATCACAACTGCAATTTCTATAGGATTTCCCATTTTGTCATTCACTTTAAGAGTCTGTCCCTGTAAATTTTCAGAACGGAGACTGATTTTCTGTGAGGAATATAAAGGATTGATAAAAAACAAACCGTTGTCTTTTACGGTTCCGACATATTTTCCGAAAAAGTTCAGCACTCTTGAATGATTAGGCTGAATAATCATTAACCCTTTCATGAAAAAGCAAAACAGAATAAATGATAATAATGATAAAACGACAAGCGTAACACTGTTATCGACACCGATTGCAAATAAATAAACGGAAACGGCAAACAATCCAAGACAAATGACCAAAGTAAGGTATCCCGACATTGGTTTTAAGATTTTTTCCATGATATTGATTTTTTAATTTGATATTATTTTGATATCATAAAGGTATAACTTTTTTTACATGAAAAATCATTTATTTTAAAATTTCTTCTGACTTGTCGGTTCAATTCTAAGCAAAAAAATCCCTGAAAAATTAATTTCAGGGATCGCATGTATGATAAATTTTAAATTTATTTTTTATTTAAAATTCTAAACTTGTAATAAGAAACGGCAGATAAAAGTGCCATTGTTGCAAGTCCGATATAAACCCAAGCCGGAACCGGAACCGGATCTCCCGCTGCGTAAGAGTGAAGTCCGCTCAGGTAGTAATTTACTCCAAAATACGTCATAACCATAGAACAGAATGCAAACATCGTCGCTACGTGGAATGCCCATCTGCTTCTTAATCCCGGAACCAGTCTCATGTGAAGAACAAATGCATATACCATAATGGAAATGAATGCCCATGTTTCTTTCGGATCCCAGCTCCAGTATCTTCCCCAAGATTCGTTTGCCCAGATTCCTCCTAAGAAGTTTCCTACGGTTAATGCAAACAGACCTATGGTTAAAGACATTTCAGAAACAATTACCAATTCTTTCAACGTTGTATCATGATGTAATTTATAGGTTTCTTTATTTGAAATGATATAAAATACCAAACTGATTACTGCAATGATCATCGACAGTGCAAAGAACCCGTAACTTGACGTAATAATCGCAACGTGAACAATCAGCCAATAGGATTTCAATACAGGAACCAACGGCGTAATCTGCGGATCAAGCGCTGAGCCTCCGTGAGCAAATCCCATCATAATTACAGCTACCATAAATCCGGCTGCCGGAATTAAGGCATTGGAATTTCTGTACAGTAATAAACCTGCTGTAATTCCTACCCAAGAAATGAAAATAATGGCTTCATACCCATTACTCCATGGAGCGTGACCGGAAATATACCATCTTGCCACTAAACCAAGGAAATGGAACAGATATCCTACAATTCCTAAAACAATGATAACTTTAATTGCCTTGTTTAAAACTTTTTTAGACTTAAATAATTCAACAAAACCTAAGATCAATAATAATCCTCCAATTAATGTATAGAAGATCAATAATTTGAAATTGATGTTCACTTTATTCATGAAAACCTCAAGATCAACTTTAGATTTTGCAGGAACAACAGCTTTCCCCCATTTTTGCTGATAGTCTGAAAGTTTTGCCAGTTGCGCATCTGCTTTTGACCAGTTCCCTGATTGCTGAGCCTGTAAAACTTCCGCAAAATAAGGCCCCATAACCTGTTGAGACTCCATATCCGGCTCCATTTTCTGATCCAACCATGAATGCCATGTGTGATTAGCGTCGTTCTTTACCGGAACAATTCTCATAAACTGACCGCTGAAAAATTCGTTAAAGATCTGAACTCTTTCGTTTACCGCAATCACTTCTTTATCATAATTGGTTTGTTCAGCCGGTTTTTTACGGAACGCGGTGTTGTAATCGCTTTCAAGGATATATCTTAAATTTCCGTTCGCATCCGCAGGAAAAAGATTCATTAAAGAAGTGTATCCGTCTTCGTCTGCTTTGGTTTTATTTTTCAGTTCGTCTCCGCCTTTTGTTCCCACTTTAATCATCGGAACCATAGTCCAGCTTGGCGTATCAATATTCACTGATAAAAACCACTGGTTTGCTGTTAAAGATTTTCCGTCTGTTCCTTTAAACTCGTCTTTTTTATACAGTTTTCTTAAAACGTCTAAAGCTTCGGTATTGATCGGAACGATTCTTCCTTCAAAATTCTGCACCAAAAGATATCCGAATTTATCGGCATGTTCTGCACTGATTTTATTTCTTGCAATAATTTCATCGGCAGAAACCACTTTCATTTTTGTAAAAGGCTGCGCTCCCTGTGGTTTTAGAGTTTCTGAACCCTGAGCGTGACTGTGATTATCACCTTCCACATGGATGTGTTCCCTGCTTCCGTCGGTTGTGCCATGTGTCTCAATTTTCTGAGCATTTAAGCCGAAACTCAACAATAATAAAATTACGGCTGCTGCTTTCTTTTTGTTAACATCTTTCAGCATTTTGTTTAATTTCCAGAAGTGGGTTCCTTTCCAGAAGAACATAAAGAACATTCCCCCGAATAAGAATGTATACCCGATGTAGGAAATTAAAGTTCCCCAATAATCGTGGTTTACGGAAAGAACGGTTCCCATTCTGTCCGGATCGAAACTCGACTGGAAGAAACGGTAGCCTTTATGATTCAGAACGTGGTTCATATAAATTTTAAACGGAGTCTGTTTTCCTTCATCAACAATTTTAATGTGACTTTCGTATGCACTCGGAGAAGAACTTCCCGGATAAGTTTCCATTACGAAATCATCCAGTTTCAGCGAGAAAGGTGTATTGTAAATTTTAGGACCAAATCCGATCATGATGTTCAGTCCGTCCATTGTTACCTGTTTGTAAGCATTCGGATTTCCTTTTTCAACAGAAAGATCTACCAGTTGCTTTGTTTTAGGACCCTGAAGTTCTACCGTTAACATATCCGGAACATTCTGATCTTTCTTTCTGTCGCCTTCAATCGCCATCAGTTTTCCTTTTTTGAGACCTTCCGGAACAACTAATTTTAATTCGTTGATGGAATATAAACTTCTCAAAGCCAAAGGCTGGAATTCATCTTTCACCGTTGTTCCCGTTGCCTGAGTTGCCATCGTCATATAACTTGCATCCACAGGAGTTTTGATGAACAGTTTCCCGCCTTCGTTTTTAAATTCAACCGCTCCTTCAATAGCTCTATTGAACGTTACCAACGTTCCGTTGATTGATTTTGTTTCGCCCGGCTTGATGAAAATATTCTGTCTTCCGGTTTGTCCTGTGGAAACCAAATGAAGATATTCTGCTCCATTCTGATCAGCCAGAAGACTGTCTTTTTTTCTCTGAACATATTCTTTGGCAACTACTTTTACCTGCTTTCCGTGGAAATCGTAGGTTGCTTCCAGATCTTTGTGTAAAGGAGACATTAAGTAAGGAATGTCTTTATAGTTAAGAACATCGCCTTTCTCTTCAATCTGTACTTTAAGGAAGTTTTTATCCGTTACAATTTCGTTAGATGTTTCTCCTTCGCGGATGTGCATTGTTCCTTCAAAACTGATGTATCTTGTGATTGCACCACCGATGAAGATCAGTACGAAAGCAAGGTGAAATACCAGAACCGGCCATTTTTCTCTCTTCCAAAGTCTGTATCTTCCGATATTTCCGATGAAGTTGAGAATGAGGAGGAACATGATAAGTTCGAACCATTTTGCTTCGTAAATTAACGCTTTTGCTGTAGGAGTACCGTAGTCGTTTTCCAAGAACGTTGCATAAGCCATCGCAAATGCATACACCAGTAACAATACAGCCATTGTCCTGGTCGAGATAAGAATATCTTGCAGCTTCTTCATGATTTATATACTTGACATGCAAAAATAAGGATGATAAACCACAAAGACTCCAAAAAAAACTGTCATTTATCAGTTGGGACCGCTTTTAATCTTATTTTTATTGATTCTTAATAAGTAAATTTCCTTTGAGGAAAATTCAAAATGGTAAAAACGTCAGAATTGAATTCATAAAAGCTATACTATTGATTGACAAGCTCTATTTATTCAGCATTCTTAATTTTTATTTGATTCAAATTTTCTAAACAGCAAAAAATGATGAATTATTTTTTTCCAGTTCATTTTATTTTAAATATTTTTAATCATTAAAACCAAATCAATTCAAAATTCCTTTTAAAATAAGGAAAAAATTAGTTACTTTTTTAAGCTTGTGCGCATCCATTTAATGTAGGAAAAACATTAAATTTGCCAATTGACATTATGAATAAAAACACACAAAACAAACCGACTGAATCGCCTGATAAGGGCAAATTTTTATCTAAGCCAAGAGTATTTTTCGGGCTTACTTTCATCCTTTTTTCTGTAGTGCTTACTTTTTCGTTCGTTTCTTACCTGATGAACTGGAAGGCAGATCAGAGTCAGGCAGGAACGATGCTCGATAAAACAATAAAATCTTCCAATCTTTTCGGAAAGCTGGGCGACTGGCTCGGAAATATTTTTATTTTCGAAAGTATTGGGGTAGCTTCATTCATCATTGCCTTTTTATTTATGGTTTTCGGAACCGTTATCCTGAAAAAGAAAATGTTCAAACCTTGGAAAACGGTGGGGCATTCCCTGTTTTTCATTTGCTGGCTTCCGATTCTGTTTGGAGCGATTACTAAAGGACAGGGTGTTTTAAGCGGAGTTTACGGATATCAGATCATGGAGTCTCTGAATACGATTATTGGTTCTTATGGTCTCTGGCTGGTTTTAATTGCAAGTATTGCTCTGTATTTTATTTTAGAGTTTAATCTTCGTCCGAGTTCTATCAAGTCTAGATTAAATGATATCAACGAAAATACCATCGGAAAAGTAAGATCGATGATGCCGAGTTCTGATGAAAATTTTGAAGCGGATGAAGAACTGATTGAGGAAATTGAAACGACAGAACAGGAAGAAGAACAACCTAAAATAAAAGTAACGGAAGTTGCAGAAAAACCAGCTCCCAAAATGGTGGAGCCTGAACCTGTAAAAGTTCCAAAAGGTTTTCCGGAAGTTCCGGTATCCAGCAATTTGGATCCGATTGTAACGCCGAATAAAACTTCTTTTGATGAGGAACCTAAAAATGACTTTTCAAATTCCATTAATTTAAATCTCGACTCAAGACCTAAAGTTCCGACTTCAAGTCCGGAACAGGCATTTGATATGACTCCTTCTATTCCGGTAAGTACAGTTACTGCGGTTGCACCTCAGGAAAACATTAAATTTAATGTAGAAGTAGCTCCGGTTATCGATATTCTTGATGATTCCGAAAGACAGTCTCAGGAATTGGTAGATAAACATGGATTGTACGATCATAAACTGGATCTTGCCAAATTCCAGATGCCGCCTGTTGAATTGCTGAAAGATTACGGAAACGAAGAAATTTCGATCAACAAAGACGAACTGGAAGAAAACAAAAATAAAATTGTCGGATTACTGAAAAACTTTAACGTAGGAATTGCCGAAATTAAAGCAACAATAGGACCGACCGTAACCTTATATGAAATTGTACCGGAAGCGGGAATTCGTGTAGCAGCGATTAAAAAACTGCAGGATGATATCGCACTGAATCTTTCCGCTCTGGGAATCCGTATTATTGCACCGATGCCCGGAAAAGGAACCATCGGGATTGAAGTTCCGAGAAAAAATCCAACGATGGTTTCTATGCGTTCAGTGATTGCTTCGCAGAAATTCCAAAATACAGATATGGATCTTCCTGTGGTTTTCGGAAAGACTATTTCAAACGAAATTTTCATGGCAGATTTATCCAAAATGCCTCACTTACTGATGGCGGGAGCAACAGGACAGGGTAAATCGGTCGGGATTAATGCGATTCTTACTTCCCTTCTATATAAAAAGCATCCGAGTGAGCTGAAATTTGTAATGGTAGATCCTAAGAAAGTGGAACTTTCATTGTATTCAAAAATCGAAAGACATTATCTTGCCAAACTTCCGGATGCAGAAGAAGCGATCATTACCGATACGAATAAAGTAATCAACACTCTGAATTCTCTCTGTATAGAAATGGATACGAGATATGATTTGCTTAAAAATGCATTCTGTAAAAATTTAAAGGAATACAATAAAAAATTTGCGGAAAGAAAATTAAATCCTGAAAACGGTCACCGTTACTTACCGTACATTGTTTTGGTGGTGGACGAATTTGCAGATTTAATTATGACTGCCGGAAAAGAAGTTGAATTACCGATTGCCAGATTGGCTCAGTTGGCAAGAGCAGTGGGAATTCACTTAATTGTTGCCACGCAAAGACCTTCCGTAAATGTAATTACAGGTATGATTAAAGCGAATTTCCCTGCAAGAGCAGCATTCAGAGTAATTTCCAGTGTGGATTCCAGAACGATTCTGGATTCTCCGGGAGCAGATCAATTAATTGGTAAAGGAGATATGCTTTATTTTAACGGAAATGAAATTTTAAGACTTCAGTGTGCTTTTGTAGATACTCCGGAAGTGGAAAGACTTGCAGAATTTATTGGAGAACAAAAAGGGTACGCTTCCGCATTTATCCTTCCGGAATACGTTTCTGAAGATTCTACGAGTACAGTAGGAGCTTTCGATCCGAACGAAAAAGATGCTTTGTTCGAAGATGCTGCGAGAATTATTGTTTCTACTCAGCAAGGTTCTACTTCCATGCTTCAGAGACAACTGAAACTGGGCTACAACAGAGCGGGAAGAATTATGGATCAACTGGAAGCCAGCGGAATTGTTGGCGGATTTAACGGGGCAAAAGCAAGAGAGGTTCTCATCAGTGACCTTCATTCTTTGGAACAGTTTTTGGAAGATCTGCGCAGTTAAAGCGAAATTTCAGTTTAACTTTTAACATTAAAGAAAGTCTAAAGATTAAAGAATTTAATAAAAATGAAAAATATTATTTCAAAAGTTATAGTAAGCAGTTTGGTAGTTGGAGCGGTCGGATTTACAAATGCACAGAAGATTGATGCAAAGGCAAAAAAAATCCTTGATGATATTACGGCTAATTATAACTCTAAGAAAAATTCGTATTTCAAATTTTCTTTCGGAAGCGGAACCAACGGAAAGGTTGATAAAACGGAACCCGGAATTTATTATGCTGCAGGAGATAAATACAAACTGAAGATCATGGAAACGGAGCAGATCTTCGACGGGAGCAAAATCTACAACATTAATACAGAAGATATGGAGGTTACGGTAGCGAAACCCAACGGAAGCAGTTCTATGTTCTCCCCTATCAACTATCTTTCTACCTATAGAAAAGATTACAATGTAACGTACGGAGGAAAGAAAAATGTAGATGGCGTAAATGCGGATTTCATTAAATTAACTCCGGTAAAATCCAACGGAATTAAATATGTGTATCTTTTTGTAGATTCTGCAAAAAAACAGATGGTAAAACTGGAACAGCACGGAAACAATAAAGACCTTGCCGTAATTGCGATTAAAGAGTACAAGGAAAACCAGACACTGGATCCGGGAATGTTTACATTTGATAAAAACAAATACAAAAATTACCTGATCACAGAACTTTAAAAATAATCAGCAGATAAGCGAATACGCGGATTTGCTTTTAATTATAAAAATTTCATAAAATATAAGAGCTGCAAAGAAAACTTTGTGGCTTTTTGTTTAATTTTGGCGAATGTTAAAAATACTAGACCGATATATTATAAAAACCTTCTTCGGACCGTTTTTCTTTATATTCAGCGTATTGTTTTTCATCTTTATTGTGAACATTATCTGGATTCAGCTGGGTCAGTTTATGGGAAAAGGACTGAGCTACTGGCAAATCATGAAACTTCTTTTTTACCTCGGGGTAAGTGTAATCAGTATGGTTTTACCACTCACGATTCTTTTGGCGAGCATTATGTCTTTCGGAGAATTTGGGGAACGGTATGAACTTGCCGCCATGAAAGCCGCGGGAATTTCGCTGACAAGAGTGATGATGCCGCTTTTGGGGGTAACCGTTGTACTTTCCATCATGCTGTATTTTTTCTCCAACAATATTATTCCGGATTTTCAGAGAAAGGCGAAAAATATGCTTTTTAATATTGCGCAGACCAAACCTGCCCTGAATTTCACACCGGGACAGTTTATCGATCAGATTCCCGGAAACATGGTGAAGTTCGATAAAATTTACGGTAAAAATGATGAAAATATAGAAGGTGTTTTTGTTCATAAGAAAGCAAGTTCCTATGAAAATCAGCAGACTGTAATTGCCCAGAAAGGTGTTTTTGCTCCGGCAGAAAATACGAATTATTTAAAACTTAAATTGTTTAACGGATTTGTTTATGAAGATAATTTTGCCGGAAAAGGAGAAAATGTCCGTTTAAAACAGCCCGATCAGGTAATTAAATTTGATACTCTAACGCTTCACTTCGACGTAAGTGAGATCATTAACAAAGCCATTGAAGAGGAAAAAATTACGGATGATTACCGTTTCCAGACCTTCAATGAACTGAATATAACGATTGATAAAACAAAGAAAGACAATCAGAGATTCTTCACTAACGTAAGCAACGACGTTTTGGGACAGACCAATTCTGTGGTAAGTTATATGGATACCAAACAGAACAGTGCAAAGGCAAAACCGAAGCAGAGCATTAAGCTTGATACGGTGAAAGGAAATAAAAAACTGGAGATCATCGATAATGCTTATAACCGTCTCGATAATCTTAAAAGTACGCTTGAAGGAAAAAATAATGAAATTGATCCCGGCGTAAAATATTACAGCAAAGTCGTGATTTATCAGCAAAGAATTGTGACGTATTCTTTCACCTGCATCATTTTCTTTCTGATCGGTGCGAGTCTAGGTTCCATTATCCGAAAAGGAGGAATGGGACTTCCCGTGGTAATTGCGATTATTATTTTCATTATTTTCTACGTGATTAATGTAGGCTTTGAAAACATGGCGTGGTCCGGAAAGATCAATCCTTATCTTGCAGCATGGGTTCCGAATCTGGTTCTGTTTCCTTTTGGAGTATGGATGACGTACAAAGCTCTTACGGATTCTCAACTTTTTGATGCAGAGAAATACAAAGCAGCTTTCAAACCTGTTCTTAAACTTTTTGTAAAGAATACAGAACACAAAAGGTATCAATAATAGATTAAAACCTGTAAATATAAAAGATCCGGAATTTCTCCGGATTTTTTTGTGGTATGTTAAAAAACGAATTTCAATTTCATTTTAGCTGTAAAAAATTATCTTTGTCAAAAATTATAACAATTCTATATGAGAAAATTATTATTGATTGGCTTATTCAGTATTGTTTCTTTCAATGCTTATGCGCAGGAAGACAATACGGAATATGAAATGAGAATCGGGGAAAAGCCGGGATACATTATTGATAAAAGCGGAAAAAAGATCGAAGGTATTGTAAGACTTGCCGGAGATGAAATGAATCCGTGGACAAATCAGAAAAAAGTGAAATTCATTGCGACTTCGGACGTTGACAATTCAAAGAAAAAGCAAAAATTCAAAACGTATGATGTAGATGATCTTAAAGGTTATATGGCGATCGACAACAATACGGAAAGAGTTTTCGAGACCATAAAATACACCAATACCAAAGAAGCGTACAACACGCAGAATGGAGGTTTAAGCGGTGGTCTGAAAGCTTTCAACAACCTGACAAAAAGCAATCAGTTTGCAGAAGTTGTGGCAGATGGAAAAATAAAAGTATAAAAAGTGTACGGTTTCCCGACTACTTTCTCAGCAGGCGGACAAATTGCAGTTGCCGATGAGGAAAACAAAAGAATGAGAGAAAATCCGGCGTATGTTTATTCCAAAAAAGGCGGAAAACCTGAAGAACTTAATGTTGCAAAAGCAAAAATCATTACCGCAGACTGTCCTGTTGTGAAAGCTAAAATAACAAAAGGAGAATACGGTTCTTTGAAAAATGACACCAAAAAGAGATCAGGTTTAGGAAAATTCATCCGAAATGAAATCGACAATGCAATGGCAGATAATCTTTCGATCGTGAATGAAGTGATCTACGATTATAACGAAAATTGTAAATAATCAATTAAAATATTTTTACAGCAGTTTCAGTTTGGAACTGCTGTTTTTATTTGTGAGTTTTTTAAT
>NZ_JBBCQL010000133.1:0-12344 GCF_037149975.1 Chryseobacterium sp. VD8
ATCAGATGATCTCGCACTGGTCTGGAACATGATCAGTCTCGCCTGAGCCTGCGTTAGAGAATTGATGACTCCATACATATTTCCGCCCTGACTGGACGATGTTCCCACCGTGATTACGATATTGGTTTCATCCGGAACGTTGGATAAGAGGTTTCCGGCTGCCATCAAACCTTCATTTACCGGCTGATAACCGCTGTTGCTTACACAGTTCATCTCATTGCTCTTCTGATCGATGAAGGTGGTTATTTTGCTGTAATCTGTACTTAAATTTGAAACCGCCACATTGTCTCCACAGGAATTATTTTTGTACAAAACCACGCCGTATTTTACCTGATTAAAATAGGATGGTTTCTCGAATCTCAACTGTAAATCCTGCAACAAGGATTTCACAATCGGAGCATACGGTGCATTGGGAGCACTGATATCTAAGGCAAATACGATGTTTATTTTTTTGTTTTTCTCCGTAATTTCGCGGTAACGGTCGAAATAAATCGGCTCTCCCAATACATTGAAAACGTAATTTTTACTATAATCTAAAATATTGGTAAAATACTTTGTTTTAGAATCCGGAGTGGGTGGTTCATTTAAGGGTAATGTTACCGGAAAAATATTTTCAAGCGGTGTTCTTTTGTTCACATCCGTTAATAAAACGGCGGTTCTGTTTTCGGTTTCGTTTCCTCCCGGAGAACCTTCATGAATTCCCAGCGTGGTTTCTGTAATTCCTGTGGTATTTTTCATTTTTACGGCAGAACGTTCTCCCCATGTAGAAACCACATTGGAACTTACCCATCCGTACAGACTTGTACTGATGCTGTCGATATCGATGTTTGGTTTTTTACCCACCAGAAATCTTTTGTTATTTTCTGCCTGTTTGTAAACGTATACGATCTGTCCGTTCGGGATTTTCACATCTGCCTGTTCAATAAGACTCGGCGAATTAAAAACCATAATAGAATCATTCTTATAATATCTTTCTGAGTTTTTGATGACCTCACTGTTGCTCGGAACAATGGCTACTCTTACCGGAAATCCTGTTTTTTCGCTTTTTAAAGAATTGCTCCATAAAAGAAGATCAGATTCCGGAATCCAGCCATAGGTTTTGATCTGTTTGGAAGATACTTTTTTCATGAGCGCATCCGGAATATATTCTGCAACTTTTACCATTCCGTCACGGTTTTTTAAAACCATTAAAGGCTCTAAAAATTTAACTTCTTTATAGGATTTCTCATCGCTTTTATCGAGATATGCGGTATTTCGGGATCTGTCTGATATGGCAATCCACGGAACTGATTTTTTAGGAAAACCGTTTACGACCGGCGAATTATCAACCTGTCCGTAATGGGTGGGTTCGGGAGTTCTTTTCGACGGCAGTTTTACCTGACAGCTTACGAGCAATACTGAAACTCCGATATAATATGCTGCTAGAGGAAGTTTATTTTTCATCCTGATTTATTTAATGATTGGTGTGTTGGTTCAAGAAAATTTCTGAACGGAAAATTATTTACTTTGGTTAATATCAACTTTGGTTACACAGTTCTGTGCATCATCGAAGTTTACCTTTACGGTCTGAATGACCATGTTTTTATCAAACTGAAGACCTGCACAGTACATGTAAAAGTTATTGACTTTGCTGTCACTTACTTTTACCACGGTATTTTCATTGTTGCACAGATAGGTTCTCAGTAAATAATTATAGTGCATATTAAAGCTGTTTCCGTTGGCAATCTGCTGAAGATGATATTTAAAATCATTATCTATTTTAGCATAAGCATCTTCTACACTTACCTCTTCTTCAAGCGCATCATAAGCGGGAAGAATTTTAATCTGATGAAGAATAGGCTCTGCACTTTGGTCGGTGTAGAGTGTTACGACATAATCTCCCGGTTTTTTGTAGGAATAGATCGCCATTTTATCTTTAGAATCGATGTTTCCGGTTTCTCCGAACTTCCATGTAAACTGTTTGGCATCGGAAATCGCTCGGAACTGTACGTTTTCAAACTGCATTGCCTGAGTCTGCGCATCGATTAAAGTTCTTGTTTTTGCAGAATCTACAGGCTTTGGAATTGATCTAGCGGAAACCATTACGGGAAAAGATTTAGAATATTTGTTATCAATAATCAACGTTACCTGATAATATCCCGGTCTGTTGTAAAAGTGGAAGCCGCTGTTTTTATCGCTTGAAGTTCCGTCTCCGAAGATCCATTTTTTGGTTTTTGCAAACTGGGTTTTGTCTTCAAACAAAAGGGTGTCTCCTACTTTCAGGGAAGAGGGATAAACTACCCCTACAATATCATCTGCGGAGTGGATCACCTTCTTCTGCAGCCACAGGGCAACCAGTGCCGCGATAAGCAGCGTCGCAATAACACCGATGATAATGTTCTTTTTGTTTTTTTGAAAATAATTCATAGTTAATGATTGTGTGATGTGTGTTTTATTTGGTGTGTCTTATGAAAGGATATGAAAATTTACTGAGTCCGCGCTTTTAAAGCTGTTTCCCGCTGAAAAAGCTGGCTTTTCTTTTCTTTAAAACCTATGGAGCATTCTTCAAACTGTTTTTCGAAGTTTTTAATGTTTTCCGTTTTGCTGGAAATTACTTTTTTGTCGTTGAAATACATTTTGTAAAATTTCGCAATCTGCGGATACGCATCTTTTCTGATATCTGAAATATTATCCCCGTTCTGGAAATAATTGGCGACATCGTTAATTCCGTACATGATATTGCTTTCTACAAAAGGCTGCGGCGATTCATCCGTTAAACGGTTGATCATCGAAAAGGTGCTGTCTAAGGTTTTATAGGAAAACTTCTGCTTTTGATCGAACTTTGCTTTTTCTTCAAGATTCTGCACCGAGATCATGTCTTCGTTTGAAAACGGAGATTCAAAACCTTTTAAAAAGATGATTCCCAGAAAAATAAGCGCTGCAAAAAGCATTACAATTAAGTATAAAAACTGATAATGCTTTTCTTTTTTAGATAGTGTGATTTGTCCCTGCATAATTTTAGTTTTTATCTTCTTCGTTTGCTTCCCGAGAATTTTCTTGTAGGATCTACCCTCAGCTCATGGTTTACAATGCCCACTTTACCGCGGCATTCGCTGAGGTCTCTTAATGCATTCTGCTCTTTGTAGGAAACATTTACAATCTGATTTTTCAGTGCAAGCATCGGCTCGATCTGTTTCATGAGAATGGAATAATGCTTAAAATTATCCGCGCTGTCTTTCCCCATGATGTTTTTGGCATCTCTTACGTTATCCATAATGTAGTTGCGGAGGAAAATATCGTTATCCACCTTGCTGATATCGAGCTGATCCATCCGGTACAGGATACTGTCCACATGAATTCTGAGAAGATCGCTTCTTGTAAGCAGTTCGCGGTAGTCGTCCGCCTGTTTTTTGATCCCTTCTCTTTGGATATCATAACTTTTAAAAAAGAAAAAGACACAGATGAAGGATACACCTGATAAGACAATGAATGACAGAACAAATTTCCAGATGCCCGCCCTAACGTCGGCATGGTTTAATTTTCTCTCCCTGTTCGAAGACATATTTTGTGATTTGGTTTGGTTATGTGAAATTATAAAAAAATAATTTATGCACAAAATTTAAGTTTTCACTTTAAATAATTCTATTTTCTGAATTAAATTAAGATTAATTTTCACTTTCAGCATATTTTCCTAATTTAGTGATCTGAATTTCAATTATCATCCACCAAATCGATAATAAAGTGAGCAAAATATTAACCAATACTGTGCGATTTTCTATTGCCGACAGTGATTTTTATTTTAAGAAAATCATGATCAAAACGCTGACGGAAAATCCGTTCTACATGCTGCTGAATGACTGCAACAACGGGCATGAACTTATCAGCCGGAATTACAGAAGACAGGAAGACGTATTTATTGTAGAGCTTTTTATGCCTGTTCTCAGCGGGCTGGAAGCCATCAAATATATCCGGAAAAGCGATTCTGAAACCCCTGTTATTACGTATTCCGGAACCTATCAGGAAGATATGGCGGAAATTCTTTCTAAAATTCCCAACACTTTTTACTGTGAGAAAAAAAGTACCATCATTAAAGAAATTATCAAAGGAAAAATTACCTCAGATAGTTTCGATTACGAAGCCTACACGAAACATTGGGAGCAGCAACCTTTAGCGGTAATGGATTATATGAACCGGCAGAAAAAAAGTCAGGAAGAACTTTCCCCAACGGAAATACAGCTGATGAAATTCTGCTATGAAGGCTTCAGTAACAAGGAGATAGGAGAAAAACTGAATCTCAGCACCAGAACAATCGACACCTACATCAACCGTCTTACGGAAAAGCTCGGACTGAAGACAAAACTGCACCTCATCCGCTTCTGCGTGGAGAATGGCTACTACAATTCGAGTATGTAATCGTGACTTACGACGACATCCTTACAGAATAAATACTGAGTTCTCAACCTCTTATCAAAAAATATTTTATCACTAATTTGCTAATATTCAATTTTTTTAACTAAATTTGCACACCTAAAATTTAAAATTAAAATAAGGAAATGACAAAGGCAGAATTGGTAAACACCATCTCAAATAAGTTGGGAACCGAAAAGAATGAAACACAGAAAGTTGTAGAGGCATTTATGCAAGAAATCAGGACTTCTATGTATAATGGAGATAATGTTTATCTAAGAGGTTTTGGATCTTTTATCATTAAAACAAGAGCAGCAAAAACAGGAAGAAACATCTCTAAGAACACTGCCATTGAAATCCCTGCTCATAACATTCCTGCTTTCAAGCCATCAAAATCTTTTGTGGAGAAAGTAAAAACGAAAGTTACAGTAAAATAAGAAATTAACTGAATATTAACTAGTTACTAAAAAATTATAATTATGCCAAGCGGAAAGAAAAGAAAAAGACACAAGGTTGCAACTCATAAGAGAAAGAAAAGAAGAAGAGCGAACAGACATAAGAAGAAATAATCTCTTTTTCTCGAGATTTACAATATAAAGATATAGTTGGTGATTTTAAATTTTAAAGCCTCACCGACTATATTTTGTTTTGCAACTATAAGATGTTTAAGGAAAAGAACGTTTTATATTTTATCAGAAAAATTAGCATTCATTCAATTGTTATGCGTAATTTAAGGTTAAAATTCATCTGATGAAAAAAACACTCTTTTCCTACAATCTTAACAATTTTATCTTACAACAAAATGAAGAAAGAACTAATAGTTTCGCATGAGGATGATCTTACAAAGATTGCACTGCTGGAAGACGGAAGACTATGTGAACTTCATGAGCAAGAGGACAAAAGCGATTTTATAGTTGGAGATTTGTTTGTTGGGAAAGTAAAAAAGCTGGCTCCTAACCTGAATGCAGCTTTCGTAAACATAGGATACGAAAAGGATGCCTTTTTGCATTATCAGGATCTGGGACCGCAATATCTCACGTACAGAAAATTTTTACGGGATACGATTTCCAAGAAACAAAATACTTCAAGCTTAAAAAATTTCGAGATACAACCCGAAATAGACAAAAACGGAACGGTAGACAAGGTAATCGCGAAAGACGATCTTGTGCTGCTGCAGATTACCAAAGAACCGATCTCTACGAAAGGACCGAGAATTTCCACTCAGGTTTCTTTAACAGGGAGATTCCTGGTACTCATCCCTTTCGATAACAAGGTTTCAATTTCCAAGAAAGTAAAAAGTTCCGAAGAAAAAGAGAGACTGAGAACGTTAATCGAAAGCATCAAGCCTGAAGGTTTCGGGGTTATTATAAGAACCGTAGCCGAAGGTAAAAAAGTTGCAGACCTTCACAATGACATGAATCAGCTGATTCAGAAGTGGGAAACAACTTTCAAAAATATACAGAAAAATAAAGTTCCGTCACGAGTTTTAAGCGAAGACGATAAAGCTTCAGCTATTTTAAGAGACAACTTCAACCAGGATTTCGTGAGCATTACCTGCGACGACGAACAGATGGTGGAAGAAATGAAAAACTACCTGGAAGTAATCGCTCCCGAAAGGAAAAACATTGTCCATTTTTACAATTCTCATATTCCTCTTCTGGAATATTATAATGTTGAAAAACAGCTCAAACAAAGCTTTGGAAAACACGTCAATATCCCAAGCTCAAAAGGTGCTTATCTGGTAATAGAACACACAGAAGCACTTCACGTAGTGGACGTAAACTCCGGAAATAATATCACAACCGGAACTGCCGTAAATAAAGAACACGCCTTAAGGGTGAACAAAATGGCAGCAACCGAGATTGCAAGACAACTGCGTCTCCGTGATATGGGTGGAATTATTGTGATCGATTTTATTGACATGCCCAACGCAGACCACAGAAGAGATCTGTACGAACATCTGAAGGAAGAAATGAAACGCGATAAAGCCCGCCATAAGATTCTTCCGCCTAGTAAATTCGGACTGATACAGATTACCAGACAAAGAAACCGTCCGGAAAAACAGATCGACACCAAAGAAGAAAACCCGAATAAAGACGGAGAAATTGCAGCTCCGATCGTTATTGTGGAAAGAATGGGAGAAACCCTGAGAACCATTATGCAGAAGGAAAAAGGAAAACTTTACCTTCACGTACATCCGTTTGTGGAAGCTTACCTTACGAAAGGGATCAAAAGCATCCAGATGAAATGGTTTATGAAATACAAAAAGTGGGTAACCGTTATTCCAAGGGATTCTTTTAAATATTTAGAATACAGAATTTACAATTCCAATAAAGAAGAATTGATAGGATATTCTAATTAATACAGGAAAAACTTAAAATCTCCATATTATTTTATGGAGATTTTTTATTTTTACAAGCAATCTGTATTTCATAGCTCTTATTATACAAACTGATACCTGAAAATGAAAAGCATTTTCTCCTTACTTTTATTATTGTGTTTCTTCGTCGCTTTTGGGCAGAAAGAGGATTCTGCTGCAATAAGCAAAATATTTAAAATTGAAGATTCTTTACTGAATAAAATTATTTCTGAAACTGACAGCACTTCCATAAATTCAAAAAGTATTATTCATATTCAAAAAGAAATTCTTTTAAAATACAATCAATTTATTGCAGCTTATCCGAATTCTGAATATTTGTTTACTGCATTTTTAGGCAAAGCATCGAAGGAGCAAAGTCTTAAACAATTTAATCGTGCAAAAAAATCCTACCTTTTTTGTTTAAAATTAACAGAAGATCAAAAAAGCGATAAAGAGCATGACAACCATTTTCTCTCTTCTTCTAAAAATTCATATCTAAATCAAATTTACCAAAGCCTCACAGACATTGAACTTGAAAATAATAACTTCACAGAGGCAATAAAATTTCTGAACAAAGCGAATGAACACCCTTTTCAGCCTTTTTGTGGTAATGCTATTGCAATGGAGGAGATTTTCATAGCAGAAAAATACGGCAAATGTTATATCGGACTAAACGAAAATGAAAAGGCACTGGATATTTTAATCCCATTATTGTTAGAAAACGGTTTGACTAATAATTCTGAAATTGTTCGGCAAACTTATGATCTTCTTTTACAAAAAACACAAAAGAATACTTAAGAATCAGCTTCGAAAAATCATTCAAAAATCTGATCTTAGAAAAGAAAATGAGCGGCACAAACGAGTATACTGCTTACAGCATTAAATTCTTAGACAGAAATGTAACACTGCCGTATTGGAAACTATATGATGCAACAACTGAAAAAGAACGAGAAGAAATAGTAAAAAATATTCTTAAAAATTCGAAATTCTATACTCTTTTAAAAAACTAAAATGAAAAATCACCATTATAAAATCACAGTTTGCTGGACGGGAAACAAAGGAAAAGGAACCAGTTCTTACAGAGAATACGAAAGAAGCCATGACATCTCTGCAGAGAATAAGACGATAATCCAAGCTTCATCCGATCCGTCCTTTCACGGAGACAAAACAAAATATAATCCGGAAGAGATGTTTCTTTCCTCAATTTCCTCATGCCATATGCTCTGGTATCTTCATTTTTGTTCCGAAGCAGGGATTATTGTGACGGAGTATATAGATTTTGCTACAGTCATCATGACGGAACTGGAAAACGGGAGCGGACATTTCACAGAGGTCATTCTCCATCCTGAAATCACGGTTTCAGACGAATCGATGATAGAAAAAGCTAAAGAACTTCACCAAAAAGCAAACAAATTCTGCTTCATTGCCAATTCTGTAAATTTTCCGGTAAAACATATCCCCAAAGTGTTAGTTAAATAATTTCTTAATCTAAATCAGTGTTCGAAAATCCTTATAAATACGGACATTTATTCGCAACAACTCTAAAAATAGAATTGAAAATTCCAATTAAAGAGATTTATTTATCAAATTATCATAAAAAATTAAATTATTTTGAATATTTATTTGGAATATCAATATATTTTTAACTATATTTAATAAAAATTCAAGTTTAATTAATTCCAACAAAACAAACCATAATAAAATAATAATTAATAATCTTCCACAACCTATGCTGTAATCCGAAGTATTTTTACTTCTTCAGAACAAATTAAGATTTTGCGACAACTGATACTTGAGATCCGGAAAATGATAATTCACAATCAATCAGCAACGGATTTAGAAGTAAAGACCTCTCTGAAATTTTTTATAAGTAATAAAGCACGGTAGAAACACACAGAAAAAAAATTCTTTATCTAAATGAAATTCGGCAGTAAGCTGTAAAATAATATGCAATCGCAAAGTAATAACAGCTCTATTTCATTACCAAAACAAGAATCCGCCTCAGTAGAGCCGGATTCTTTATTATTGAGCTTTTTTGTACATATTGCTCACGGATTACAAATCCGCGAGATCAGATTATTTCACCATACTTTTATTATACCTTTTTGCTTTGCAGCTCCTTCTATTTCAATCCTAATGGTATCTTTTAAATATGGTTGTTTTAAATATCCCCACACAGCATCAGAACTGTCCAATTTCTCTTTATCTTCAGGGAAAATATTTAATACAACAGAATCTTTTTTATTCCTTTCATAACTCAAATTGTATGGGTATTTAGTATAAGTATCAATTCTTGTATCTTCCATAGAGTGATAACCATATCTAAATACTTTTTCAATATAGGGTTTAAAATAAAATCCTTTTAAATTTGCAGAATCCACGATTTTATAATTCAAGTCTTTTACAAAGACTTTTCTTTGTTTTGATTCCCGAATAAGATCAGTTCCAATCCTATACTTCCATTTTTGATAACCGTACCAGCCAACAAATGAAGAAAAAATTCCGAATGCATAGTAAAAAAATACACAAAGTATAATAACGCCCGTAAAAATAAAAATTACTCTTTTCATAACTATTGAGTTTTATTTTTGTCCACACCATTAGAGGATCAGGGTTATCTACTTCGTGTCATTATATTTATTAAAAATATTTGTAAGGTTATATTTTTCACATATTCTTATTAATCCGTTATCAAATAGTTCGGTTTGATCTTCTTCACTTACTATCAATTGAGTTAAATATTCAATTTCATCTATAAAATCATACATTTCTTTGTGAGAAACTTTATTTACAGTCATTATTTTAACATATATCATTAAATCATGAATAACATTGATTAAATTATTGAAATTTTTATTTCTTACCATATATTTCGTATAATTTAAAAATTAATCTAATAAAATTTCAAAGCTATTACGAGTTATAACATTAAGACTTGTTTGAATCCCTAAACCTTCGGTTGCGCTTCCCGTAATAGAACCTGTAGTAAAAAAGATAATCCACCTGTAACTACCAAAGCAACTAAAATCCCTTCTCCTGCAATTGTTGTACCTGCCATTTGAAATGCCACTAAACCATTGTAAGCTAATTGAGAGGAAGGATTGGCAAAAGGATTATCAGGAGTAGCTCTTATATAGGAACCATCATCAGGAGTACCAAAAGTAGCCATACTCATTGCTTCTGCATTACCTCCTACTTGTATCAAAGGGTCTAAATTGTTAAACATCCCTAATCCACCTAATAAAGAGTTATTTTGGTAACTACCATTTGAATTTAACTGCGTTGTAGTAACATCGTAAGCTGTGTAAGTTCCTGATTTCCCAAGATAAGTTTCATTTTCTCCTGCTGTTGCCTGACTTGTAGCATTTGGATTCCAATAAACACTATTTGTTTGTCTATTATGTACCCAATCTTCATTCTGCATTCCATCGGGGTCTATAAATCTAATCGGGTTGTTAAACGCATAATTATAAGGACTCCATCTTCTCGAAGTTTCCGCGAGTGGATCTACGACTCCCCATCTTCCGATATCCGCCATATAAAACCTTGCACCGTAATCATACATGCCCGTCTCCTGCAACTCTTTCCCATTGTACTTATAATTCTTATACGAACTCACCCCGAAGAATGAATTTCCACTCTTCAAATGGTTCATTCCGAAAGGATAATAATCATTGGCGTCCACAATTTCAAGAGCGCCTGCGCTGTTTCTTCCGAAACTTACCCTCGTATTTCCCAAGTGATCTTTATACTGGTAAATATATTGATTTTTTATGTAATCGTAAAATCCTTCTGAAGTCGGCAAAAACTGCAGTTCAGAATTCTTCAGCATTCCCACAGATTCCAGACCTCCGATGTCCACAAGACTGAACGCCTGGGTTTCCATCGCTCTGGAACTCTCAAGATTGGATGCTGAAAAAGACGAACTTCCACCGCCTCCGCCACCTGAATTAGTGATGTTCTGATACTGGAAGCCGTCAAGGTAATCGATGGTCTTTACAGAGGTTGTGTAGCCATTAATTCCGGAAATCGTTGTGGTGTTTACCTTACGAAGCTTTGTTCCGTCGGCGCGGTATTTTGTGTCCAGTTTCACCATTTCAATGCCGTCCCTGCTGTATTCCAAATGGTGGGGAAGGTTTAAATGATTGTATTTGATCACACTGATTCCCTTATCCGGCATACTGATCATGTTTCCGTTCACATCATATCCGATGGTTTGTCCGCCGCCTTCGTATCCTGTTGCATTTTGTGCATAATCATTGATGCTGGTAAGCCTGTTGCCGGTATTGCCGGAAGCATAGATGTATTGCAGGTTATCAATCATGGTCGGCGTTGTATTCCCATATTCCAGAACCGAGGTTCTGTAAAGACTGGTGATATTTCCGTTAAGATCATACGCTAACGATTCCGTATTTTCTTTACTGTTCGGGTTTTGGGGATTCTGGTAAAACCCTGCCGTTAACCTGTTAATTTTATCATACGCATACCCGTATCTTTTCGGGGTTGTTGATGGATTGGCACCAATAGATTCTACGGCTCTCCAATCTACCTCGGCAATATTTCCGTTGTATTTCGGGACAACATTTTTTCCTGAAAACTGTGCCGTATCCGGATTTTCGATCCCCTCGCGACTGGTATATTTTATCTTGTAGGAAAACAGTTTTCCGCCAAGATCCGTTGCCGCCATCTGGTTTTTGTTGATCTCCGTCATCCAGCCGCGGATGTTGTAATCGTAATCGATGCTTTGCAGGGGCGCAGAACCCGATGTAGAGCCTACTTTCTTGTTCACAAGCTGGGACAGATCATTGTAGGTGTTTTCGGCAAGCAGTTCTTCGGGATTATTGTCTACCTGATGGTAATGTTTTACCAACCTGTTCTGAGAATCGTACTCAAATCTTTCCTGTACCGTTACCCCGACTTCGCCCTGCTTTCTGAGGTTAAAAATGAAAGCATCTTATTTTGTGCTGCTCTTTATAACATAAAACCCACCGTGTAAGTCTCCCCGAAGGTTGGACAGAATTATACCCTCATTTTGTTTTGTAAAACTATAAAATATTTCATTTCGGTGATGTTGGTGTTGAATGATTTTGTTGGAAAGGAGAAAACTCGGAGATGGAATTCTGTTTAGACGAGTTTTCCTTTTTCAACAAATATTGCATTGGAGAAAGATTCTGTAAACTTTCGTGTGGTCTTTTGTTATTATAATGTTCCACCCATTCCGTGGTAATTTCTCGTACTTCTACTAAATTGTTGAAAATTCTGGCATCCAAAACTTCGGTGCGGTAGCTACGATTGAATCTCTCAATAAAAGCATTCTGTGTAGGTTTTCCAGGTTGAATATATCGGATTTCAATCCTATGCCTGTGGCACCAATTTGTGAAAACACTACTCGTAAACTCTGGACCATTATCAGTTCGAATTGCTTTGGGTTTTCCTCTTTCTTTCACAATCCATTCCAACAAATCCGTCATATGAATCGCTCCGATGGAAAGCCCAATCTCAATCCAAATTGATTCGCGGTTGTAATCATCAATGATATTCAATGTTCTAAATCTTCTCGAATTGAAAAGCGCATCACTCATAAAATCGATACTCCAAA
>NZ_JBBCQL010000134.1:0-12278 GCF_037149975.1 Chryseobacterium sp. VD8
AAAGACAAGATTAGCTAGATTACTGCCGTAGAAAAGATTCTACTTTTCGGGAGCAGAGGAAGGCTTCCTTTGGAACGCTGGAGTGAATTGGAAGGAAAAGACTGGGATGTTTTGGTACAGGCGAAATGCAAACTGAAAAATGCCCATGTTTTGGTTGAAGAGGGTTATCATCTGGATCTTTTGGTTTTGGATGAAAGCCAAACGGAAAAATTTATCCAAAATATGAAAACTAAGCAACTTTTCCCCATCAACGAATTAGAATGTATAATGACTAAAAACGAAAAAAATGGGAACATATATAGACAATGAAAAACCTTCATTTGATGCTATATCAAAAGCAAAATGGAAGAAATTAGGAATTTCTAAACCAAACAATGGTTTTGCTTTTAAGCAGTATTCCACTCAGGAGATGGCGGATACTTATTTTGGAGGAAAGCCTGTTATCAAATCAGGAAATTATGAAGTTTACACGGACGAAACCGATCCTATAAAAGAAACAGTAATAGAGGAAGTAATAATATATAAAAGTTTTGATGCCGTTTTTGGAGATATTAAAATAAAACTTTTTGCAAGTAAAGACGGAGTATTTCTATTACAAAGGTATAGAGAGATGACGGAACCAGATGATAAAACTATTATTCTTTTTTTAGAAATAGATGATGGGTATAACTTGCATACAGTAATGAGAATAAGAGCAGGAAAAGATATTACAGACTCTAAAAAGTTACCATTTGCAAATATTTTAAACCTCACAAGAGAACATAGCATTAATGTTTCACCAGACGATTTAAAAAAATTGTTGGAAAAAGGGGCGATAGCCAATAAAAAAACATTCTGGACATGGTTGCTGAAAATCATTAAAGCTCCTATTAGTGATGTGTATAGCTTTTTTTCTTCTAAATTGTATAACGGGGCTGCCGACTTTTTTGAAAATACCATAGCCAAAAACATACAAAGCATAAAAGTAAGCGAAAACGGATGGAATCCGAATCCCAAAGAAGGGGAATTTTCGCCGGCGCTTATTCCTGAAAAAATTTGGCAGATCATGAAGCCTTATTATGAGCACAAAGCGACAGACGATCCAAACCTCAATTTTTTGGGAGGAGAAAAAACAGTAAACAGTGTTTTCAATAGTTTTTTTGAGATGTTGGATTCCCATAAAGATAAAGTGACCACCATTCTTAAAAGTATGAAACCTTATCTTCCTGCATCCATATACAAGATGTTTCTGGATACAGCAAGAAATTTTTTAGGAGGAATCTCCGATCTCAAAAAAATGCTTCGGGAATCCATACCTAGATTACAATCTATCATCTATAAGAGCTTTACGATAGCAAATGCCATGCTTTGTGGTATTTACAACAGCTTGGTGGATATTATTGCAGGTATTTTTTCGATTATTGGTTTTATCTTTAGGTTTTTAGCAATACAAGAGGAATTTAAAGATGATCCTTCCCTAATGGCAGATTTCTTTTTAGAATATATGGAAGGTGTTTTTGAGGGGGTTATGAAGTTTGATGCAGTAGATTTTTTCTTCGAGATGATTTCTTTTCAGGCAAAAACCGCACTCAATCTCTACCGTTGGATTACCGAAAAAGCACCCGATATTACCTTGGAGCAAGTATTCTATTACTATGGCTATATCGTAGGGATTATTATAGATATTGTAGTAGAAACTTTGCTTACAGGAGGAGTTGCCGCAGTAGCCAAATTATTTGAGGGGGTTGCCGCATTTATGCGAAATCCCATGGAAAAGCTGGCACAAGGTATTGCAAAAAGCGTTAAATTTGGCAAAGACTTGCTGGCTGCCGTTTTGGAGTTTATGCGGATGATAGTAAAAAAATTTAAAGAAGGCAGCAAAGCCCTCTTTGAAGAACTGAAGCTTTGGATGGATGAGATTTTTGGGGTAGGCAAAAAAGTAGAAGATTTTGCCCTTACAGATAAACAGCGCAGAATAAAAGAGTTGCGGGAAGAGAAAGCAAGGAAACTGGAAAAGCTGAAAGAGCGCAGAGATCCCGTAAAAGGCAAACGAATAAAGCAGCATGAAGATTTTGTGAAAAAATGGAAGGCTAAAGGTAGATCTATAAAAGCTCTTACTACAACCGAAATTGCCAATGCTCTAAAAGGTTTTACCGAGCAGGGTAACAAAATTGCAAAGTTGATCGAAGAAGAAAAAGTATTTATTCATATTTTAGAAGATGATGAATACATTAAATTCTGTATAGAAGAATATGGAGACACATTAGAAGAGGCTGTGAACACCCACGCTTTTGCAGATGGTATAGATATGTATTTCAGAGCTTCGCGAAAACCTGACGTTTTTTTAAGTGAATTAATCCATGAAGGGACTCATGCTAAAGAAGCTAACGAGATTATAGAAATGCTTAAGAGTGGTAAAACAGAAGCTGAAATTATGAAGATTATGGGTAATAACTGGTCTTCTGAAAAGCGGGCATTTTTCCATGAACATGCTTGGCAAGAAGCAACAGGAATGGATAAAGATTTTGAAACCATAGAGGAAATGCTGGAGAATATTTTCACTAATTACGATGAATATTAAAATTTTATAAAATGAAAACAATAATAAAAAATTTATTAATTGAGCTTACGTTAAATGGGAAAAAGCCATTTGAATATAAGATATTAGCAGAAGCTGATAAAAAATTAGGTATAAACGATTCTGTTACTCTTACTGATTTACTTATGCATTGGCATAAGAAAATAAAAAGAGGTTTTCCTTTTGGAAAATATCAGAATGATTATCTCGACCTTTCAGACACGAATGTGTTATTACCAAAATACAAGATTTTATTTGAAAATTGCCCCGAACTTTCAGAACTGTATGAGCTTAATGGAGATAAAATTTATTTTAATGCTACTTTAACTCCCGAAGAAAAGCAGGAAATCTTAGATTATGTAGATGAAAACTACAAAATCATAAGACATAGTTATGGAAGAAAATCTTAATAAATGAAACCACTTTTTAGGAAGTGGTTTTTTTAGTAGAACAGAAGCTGAAATTATGAAAATTATGGGGAGTAATTGGTCTTCTGAAAAGCGGGCATTTTTCCATGAACATGCTTGGCAAGAAGCAACAGGAATGGATAAAGATTTTGAAACCATAGAGGAAATGCTGGAGAATATTTTCACTAATTACGATGAATATTAAAATTTTATAAAATGGATACAACAACAAAAAGCATTGCTAAAAGAACTAACTTCTTATGGCAAAAAAATAATTAAATTAGATATTTTACATGATGTAGAAAAGAAAATTGGAGGGAGGGGACTTAGTTAATTTAACAGGAAGGCTCATGCATTGGCATAAGAAAATAAAAAAAGGATTTCCTTTTGGAAAATATCAGAATGATTATCTTGACCTTTCGGAGTTTGAAGTCTTATTACCTAAATATAAGATTTTATTTGAAAATTGCTCCGAACTTTCAGAATTGTATGAGCTTAAAGGAGATAAAATTTATTTTAATGCTACTTTAACTCCCGAAGAAAGGCAGGAAATCTTAGATTATGTAGATGAAAACTACAAAATCATAAGACGACATAGCTACGGTAGAAAATCTTAATAAACGAAACCACTTTTTAGGAAGTGGTTTTTTTAGTAGAACAGAAGCCTTTTTATGAACATAAAGCTTCCACAAGTCCGCCTAAGAATTATGATGACGGACAAAAGGTAGTTAGTAAAACCATTAACGGACTTTTTGATCTGTTGGATGATAAACAAAAGCCAATATTAAGAATAGTGGCAGCGGCTAAACCCTATCTTCCAAAGTCTATTTATAATCTGGTAAGTGGAGAGCTGATTGCATTTTTCGATAAAGTAGATGCTCTCAAAAAACTCCTTAAAGAATCTATACCAAGATTGCAGACAGAAGCTTTACTTCGGCAAATGCTTATTTATGTGGAATTTATATCAGTCTGGTAGATGTAGTTGCGGGAATATTTTCGATTATTGGTTTTTTCTTTCGGGCGAAAGCAACATTTGAAGATATCTCTAAAAATAAGATGCTTTATGCGGAATATTTTCTGGAAATCGTAGAAGGTGTGGTAGAAGGAATCCGAAAATTTGATGTGGTAGATTTCTTTTTCCAATACTTTACTTTTCAGGCAAAAATGGCGTACAAACTCTATCAATGGATTACTAAAAATGCTGTAGAAATCACTATGGAAGAAGTATTCTACTACTTTGGGTACATTGTGGGGCTGATTATTGATATTGTGGTGGAAACGCTTCTTACAGGTGGTGTGGCAGATGTAGTAAAACTCTTTGAAGGAGTGGCAGAATTTATGAAAAACCCATTACGAAATTTGGTAGAATCCATCGGGAAAGTAGTAAAAACTGCGGGAGATGCTATCGTAATGGGGTTAGACTTTATCCGTTTCATCATCAAAAAGCTGAAAGAAGGATCAAAAGCTTTGTTTGAAGAACTGGCTCGCTGGATGGAGGATATCTTCAGCCTTGGAGAGAAAGTGAAAAACTTTGTGAAGGATATTTATGATGAGTTCTTTAGTCCGAAAGTACGGGAATACTTGGAAAAGATAGGTCTTCATCCTACTAAGTATGAGAATGGTGTATTTAGTATGTGTCCAATAAAATAAAGAAATTATGGGAAATATTTGGAATTGTATTATTTTTGATACAAAAACAAAGGACGGAGAAAAATTATGTACCCTAAAGAATAAAGATGGAACAATTACTTATTATGAAGATATTCTGGAAGACAAATTTGATGATCTTTTAGAAGATATTGATACAAAAGCAAGAAAACAAGGGAAAACAGCTAATGAATATCTGGATATTACGAGACGAGAAAATCTTTACTTAAAATATGCAAATAAGTTTAAAGCCAAATTTCATCATCATTTTGATGGGGAAATCTTATTTGTACAAAAAAGAGGAGAGGATATCTTAGAACTTTTTGGCGCTCATAATCATGATGTTATTGGAACTAAAATACAGTTAGGAGTTATAAGAAAACCACCAGGTATAAATAGTTTTCATGATCTGCCTCCAGACATCCCTTTTAAAGCAAATGTTGAAATGAAATATAGTCTTGGAGTTGTTAAAAAGAAAAATACCTCTTCTTTTTTTCCAAAAAACTGGGATATAAAAAGAGTGAAACAAGAAATAGCTTTAGTATATGATGAGATGTTGAGAAGTGGGAAATCTTTTCCTTATGAAAACAATAAATTTTTCTTTTTAGATAGTACTAAAAGTTTTGAAATACAAATTGAATTTGACCAGTTTGGAAATTTAACTAGTGCTTACCCAAAAATTAATTAACAATTAAATATTTATAATATGAAATATAAATTTTCAACAAAAGTTTTTGGACAAGAGGGCATTTATGGTATTGAATATGAATCACTTGAAAGGAATGAAAAAGCCTTGTTTGAAATTAATTCCTATATTTGGACGTCCGAAGAAGTTCAGAATATGCTAGATGAAATTAATTCAATCACAAATGAAGATTTTAGATATTCTGTTGAAGGAGGTGCTTTGTTAATACTCATAGATAAAGATGAAGCCCATCTATTTAATCTTCATAATAGATCTCAAAAAGAGGCGGATATTATTTGGCCTACAGAAAAATTTATTAAATTTTTAAAGGAGTTTCAAGAATTTTTACAAAAAATTGGTAGATAAAATTACCTAACGGCAACCACAAGTTGCCGTATTTTTTTGTTTTAAATTTGCTACAGAGTTGAAGGATGGAGAAAAAGTATGTTCAATTAAGAATACGGAGGAAACGATTACTTATTTTGATAACATACCCGAAGATGATTTTGATGAACTTCTTGAAGATATTTATACAAAAGCGAGAAAACAAGGAAAAACAGCTAATGAGTATTTGGACAGGCAGATAGGGGTTATAGAGGAATTTAAGACGCTGAAACCACTAAAAGTAGCAGAAGAGTATTTAGGAAAAAAACAAGATGGGCTATTTCAAGCTTTTAAAATTGAAGATAATACATTTAAAGTCAGTAATAAACCAGCAAATGGATTTTTTGATTATGTAGTTCTTAAATCTGGAGAAATGAAAATAGGAAAAGGGCACTATCTAATTTTTAATTATAGTGATGAAGTTTTAGCAGCAGGAAGAATAGAATTGAAAGAAGGTAAAATAGATTTTTTAGACAACCAATCTGGGCATTTTAGACCTGAAGTATCTGATTTAGTTAACTATGCAAACATTTTTAGTCGACAAAAATTATTAAGTAAAACAGTAGAAGTAAGAAAAATAAGATAATAATTATGAATAATAAAAAATTAATACAAGATTATATTGAATCAAAAATATCAAAAAAAGATTTTAAAAGTTCTTTGAATACCCTAAAAGAATCAGAGCTTAAAGATTTTCTTAATTGTCTTTTAGGTAATTATGGAGGAATCGTTGCAAATGAAATTTTATTTGAATTTTCGGACTTTTTTATTTTACAAAATGATTTTATAAAATTAGTTTCAAAAGTGATTTCAACAACAGATCATCCCCTTGTGCATTTTACTTTATTTGAGTTTTTTATGTTGTTGGGTATTACTGATGAGACTTTTTATACTTCTTTAAAAATCGAAGTAGAAAGATTTAAACCTTATAATGAGTTTTTTTAAAAAATCCAGATATTATAGGCTCTAATTCAAGATTCAATAAAAGTTTATGTAGAAAATTTGGTATAACTAATGATAAATTAGATTCTTTAAAATCTAATCTAAATTAAAAAAAATCATGTGTGAAAAATTTTAACGGCAACCACAAGTTGCCGTATTTTTGTTTCTTACAAGACAGGTGCCAAAACCAATACCTTTAAAAAAATATTTAACCTAAAACGAAATTATACTATGACTAATTTAATTCAACAGAAGCACCAATAGACATTCAAGATTTAATCTCTATTGAATCGACATTGGGATATAACTTACCTGATAGTTATAAACATCATATGTTAAAGTTTAACGGAGGAAGCCCAGAATCAAAAAATTGTTTTAAGGGTATGAGAATAGCTCATTTTAATCCGATAAAATATGGAAATTATACTTTGGAAGAGAACATCGAGGATTTTAAAGAATTATTACTTGAAGGTTTTTTACCTTTTATTTATGATTGGGGAGGTAATCCCGTATGTATAGATTTAAAAAACGGGAAGGTGTATTTTTGCCCTATGGATATGGGAGATGTAAAACCAGAGTTTTTGGCTAACTCTTTTAAGGAATTTATGGATGGTTTAACAGAAGATTGTGATTATTAATCGAAATATGTGATATTTAACGGCAACCAAAAATTGCCGTATTTTTGTAAAAACATTTTTATGAAAACAAAAATTACAGAAGCGAAAAGTAGTATTACACTGGAAGATATTCAGCAAATTGAAAGTCAATTCAATTTCACAATGCCTGAAAGTTTAAAAAAACTTTATTTGAAATATAATGGAGGAGTGATTGACATTGATGAAGACTATTATAGGTTAAATAGTATAAAGTATGGACACTTATTGCTAGAAAATACGATCGATACAATGCAAGTTACTGAGGAAAATATTCCAAAAGAATATTTGCCCTTTGCAAATACAGAAGGAGGTCATTTTATTTGTATCTACGCTGGAAATGGCAGTAAAAATGGATAAATTTATCTTTTCCGTCATGACGAATTAGAGCCTATTTTTTACAATAATACTTTAGAGGAATTTTTAGAAATAAACTCTATTGATGATTTATAATCTTAACGGCAACTGAAGAGTTGCCGTATTTTGTCATTTAAGACTAAAAAAAATTAAAAGCTGTTCCAAAAATGAAACAGCCTTCTTATTAATCAATTATATATTGTTAAAACTCTATATCAACCTGAAGCTTCTCGGCAAGAAGTTTTGAAATTTTTTCTTTTAATGGCTCGATGTCAATGTTCTGCATGGCATCGTTCGCAAAAGCATATAACAATAACGCCTGAGCTTCTTTTTTAGAAATTCCTCTTGCTCTCAGATAAAATAACGCATCTTCATTCAATTGTCCTACTGTACAGCCGTGAGAACATTTTACATCATCTGCAAAAATTTCAAGCTGAGGTTTGGTATCAATTGTTGCTCCTTCGCTTAATAAAACATTGTTATTTTGCTGATAAGCATTCGTTTTCTGGGCAATTTTATCAACGAAAACCTTTCCGTTGAAAACCCCATGAGATTTTCCGTCAAAAATACCTTTATAATTCTGATAACTTTCACAGTTCGGCTGATTATGATGAACCGCTGTGTGATGATCTACCAACTGATCTTTCCCGATAATGGTAATCCCGTTCATGAATGAATTGATATTCGATCCGTTCTGAATGAAATCCAGATTGTTTCTTACCAGTTTACCTCCGAAAGAGAAGGTATTTACCGTTGTTAAGCTATCTTTTTCCTGTTTTGCGAAAGTATTGTCAATTAAATAAGAAGTATCGTTGTCGTTCTGTAATTTATGCCAGTCCGCTTTTGCATTCGGATAAGTAAAAATTTCCGTCACAGAATTGGTCAGAACATAAGTACTGTCAAAATTGTGATGACTCTCAATAATTTCCACTTTGGCACCTTCTTCTACAATTAAAAGGTTTCTCGTATTGTAGAACGTGTTTTCTTCCTGATTCTGAGAAATGTAAAAAACGTGAATCGGTTTTTCAATCACAACGTTCTTAGGAACCTTTAAAAAGAAACCGTATTTGCAGTATGCCTGATTTAAATTCGTGAAAGCAGATTGATCTTCAGCAATCGTATTGAAATATTTCTCGAAAACATCTCTGTGTTTCTCATCATTCAGCGCATAATTGAATGAAAGAAACTCAACATTTTCAATGGAAACTTTAGATAATTCTTTATGAAGTTTACCGTTCACGAAAGTAATCCAGTCGAAATTCTCTTCACCTAAATGCAGCTGATCCAACTGTTCTTTGGTGATGTTGTGACTTTCTTTCGGGAAAAAGTTATAAGCTTTCTCAGTAATTTCCTTTAAGTTGGTATATTTGTATTCTTCGTCCTTTTTTGTAGGAAAACCAGCTTTTTCGAATCTCTGAAGAGCTGCTTTACGATCTTCATCCAGAAATCTGTGACGAAGGCTCTCCAAAAATTCATTATGGTTTTGTATGATCTGTTCTTTTAATGCCATTACTGGTATATCTGTGGTTTGCACCATTTTTTCTTTTTTTGTTTGGCTGAAATTGTTAAACTAAGAGATCAGATAAATCTCCGAATTTTTTAATCTTTTAATTAATTTAAAAGCCAGTCGTACCCTTTTTCTTCAAGCTCTAACGCAAGAGATTTATCACCCGTTTTGATGATTTTCCCGTTCGCTAAAACATGAACAAAATCAGGCTGAATATAGTTCAGCAATCTCTGATAGTGGGTAATCAGGAGAACTGCGTTTCCTTCATTTTTGAAAGCATTTACACCATCTGCAACAATTCTTAACGCATCAATGTCCAATCCGGAATCGGTTTCATCAAGAATAGCCAGTTTCGGATCCAGCATCATCATCTGGAAAATTTCATTTCTTTTCTTTTCACCTCCGGAAAAACCTTCATTTAAAGATCTTGAAAGGAAATCTTTTTTAATACCTAATTTTTCAGATTTCTCACGAATCATTGCCAACATTTCTTTTGCCGGCATTTCTCCCAATCCGTTAGCTTTTCTGTTTTCGTTCATCGCTGCTTTGATGAAGTTGGTTACCGAAACTCCCGGAATTTCTACCGGATATTGGAAAGAAAGAAAAATTCCTTTGTGTGCTCTTTCTTCAGGAGCATCTTCGATGATGTTTTCACCTCCGAAGATAATTTCTCCGTCAGTCACTTCATAATCTTCTTTTCCTGCAATAACAGAAGAAAGCGTAGATTTTCCGGCTCCATTCGGTCCCATAATAGCGTGAACTTCACCCGGCTTTATTTCAAGATTAATTCCTTTTAAAATTTCTTTGTCGCCGTCTTCAATTTTGGCGTGCAAGTTTTTTATCTCTAACATACGTTTAAATTTATCGCAAGGCTAGACTAAGATTTTTAATCTCCCTTTGCTTTTATAAGATAAACAAAGGCGCTAACGCTTATCAATGAAATACTATTTCTTTAATTACATTTATATCTGAAATTAATCAAGACCATTTGCAATTCTCATAACTCCGTTTTTAAAAAGTTGAGAATTGAAATTGATAAGCATTCCTAACTTATAATTTCCAAGTCTTACATAATTTTTTACTTGTGCAGCGTGAAAATTGGTTAAATTTTCAACAGATTTTATCTCTAAAACCACTTTGTTTTCAACTAGTAAATCCATTCTGAAAGCATTTTCTAAAAATAGTTCTTCGTATTGAATATTGAGAGATTTTTGCTTTTCCACATTAATCCCGGCTTTTTTCAATTCATAAAATAAACATTCTTCATAAATGCTTTCATACAAGCCAATTCCTAATTTTCTGTGAATTTTTAATCCACTTTCAAAAACAATTTTTGAAATTTCATTTTCTGTCATTTGTATAATTTCCGCAAAGATACACAAGTTAATTGTAGGAATTCAATTTAAAAACTTTGTATTACTTTCCTAAGCGTTAGCGCCTTTGTTTATCTTGAGAATAAATAGGAAGCGACTAACAAAGCTTAGTTTAGCTTTGCGATAAAATAAGATTACCCCACAGAACCTTCCAAAGAAATCTCAAGCAATTTCTGGGCTTCAATGGCAAATTCCATTGGCAGTTTATTTAAAACTTCTTTGCTGAAACCGTTCACGATCAAAGCAATAGCTCTTTCTGTATCAATTCCTCTCTGGTTACAGTAGAAAATCTGGTCTTCCCCGATTTTTGAAGTGGTTGCTTCGTGCTCCAGTTGTGCAGTCGGATCTTTAATTTCAATATAAGGGAAAGTATGAGCTCCGCATTCATTCCCCATCAGTAAAGAATCGCACTGAGAGAAATTTCTAGCTCCTTTTGCAGAAGGCATTACTTTTACCAGACCTCTGTAGGAATTATTGGATTTTCCTGCGGAAATACCTTTGGAAATAATGGTAGATTTGGTATTCTTACCGATGTGGATCATCTTGGTTCCTGTATCTGCATATTGGTGATTATTCGTAACGGCGATAGAGTAGAACTCACCGATGGAATGATCTCCTTTCAAAATACAAGACGGATATTTCCATGTTACCGCAGAACCGGTTTCAACCTGAGTCCATGAGATTTTTGCATTTCTTTCGCAAAGTCCTCTTTTCGTTACAAAATTGAAAACCCCTCCTTTTCCTTCTTCATTTCCGGGATACCAGTTTTGTACTGTTGAATATTTAATTTCAGCATCATCCATTGCGATCAGCTCAACAACCGCTGCGTGAAGCTGGTTTTCATCTCTTGACGGTGCTGTACAGCCTTCAAGGTAAGAAACATAACTTCCTTCATCCGCAATGACAAGTGTTCTTTCAAACTGACCTGTTCCTGCCTGATTAATTCTGAAATAGGTTGATAGTTCCATCGGACATCTTACACCTTTCGGAATATAGCAGAAACTTCCGTCAGAAAATACTGCGGAATTAAGAGCTGCATAGAAATTATCTCCTCTCGGAACTACTTTTCCAAGATATTTTCTTACTAAATCGGGATGGTTTTTAATTGCTTCGGAAATGGAGCAGAAAATAATTCCTTTCTCCATCAAAGTATCCTGAAAAGTAGTTTTTACAGAAACGGAATCCATTACGATGTCTACCGCAACACCTGAAAGTCTTTTCTGTTCTTCGATGTTGATTCCTAATTTTTCGAATGTCTTCAGCAGTTCAGGATCTACTTCATCTAGACTTTCCAGTTCAGGTTTTACTTTTGGTGCAGCATAATATTTAATTGCCTGAAAATCGGGCTTTTCATATTTAATGTTTGCCCAGTCCGGCTCCGTCATTTTCTGCCAGATTCTGAAAGATTCCAGACGCCATTCCGTCATCCATTCAGGCTCTTCTTTTTTAGCAGAAATTGCACGGACGATGTCTTCATTTAAACCCGTTGGAAAATCTTCGTAATCGATTTTTGTTTCCCATCCGAATTCGTATTTTTTATTTTCCAGATCGACTCTTAGATCGTCTTCAGTATATTTATTCATTATTTTTTTTTAAGATTTTAGAAGACAGATTTCAGATCTGATTTTTTATCTACATCTGAAATCTGCATCCAATGTCTTTTTTACAAAGAAAAACTCTCACCGCATCCGCAGGTTCTGGATGCATTCGGATTGTTAAAAACAAATCCTTTTCCGTTTAAACCTCCTGAATATTCAAGAGTGGTT
>NZ_JBBCQL010000135.1:0-12098 GCF_037149975.1 Chryseobacterium sp. VD8
TGTTGATTTTTATACCTGTGAAGAAGAAAAAATAAACACTTTTGAAAATATTGATTTGATTTTTCTTGAGCTTGAGCCCCTTTTCTTTTTGTCAAAATCAAATGGATTAGTTTATACCAACTGGAGGTTTAATACTTCTGTAATCAGTACAGAGCAGATGAAACAAATTGCTGATGACTTTTCAAATACTTTCAATGAATGCTCAAAAACGATTTGTGAAGAAAATATAATGATCGATGAGAAAGTATGATCTTAGAAATAAAAAAAATTGCACAGATCTGTGCAACTTTTTTACAAACTCTTAATCCCCGCTTCCAAAGCAAGCTCAATCATTGGTTTTAAAGCCTTTTCTCTCTGGTCTGCCGAAATATTTTCGTGGGTAGGAATAATATCCGAAACCGTAAGAATCGTTGCCGCATTTTTTCCTAAATGTTTAGCATTGGCAAACAGTCCGAAAGCTTCCATTTCTACCGCCGGACAGTTATATTTTGCAGCAATGGCTGGAATTGCAGGATCTTTTCTGTAAAAAATATCACTGCTGTGGATGTTCGTCGCTTTTGCCGTTAGAGACATTTCTTTTGCCGTTTCGTTGATGGTATTGAAGATATTTCCCTGATGAGAAATGCTTTCCTCTTCAATTCCCCATGCGAATTTTGCATAGGTACTTTCACTCGCTGCATTTTCCACATTCAGAAGGTCATACACTTTCAGATCTGTGGTATACGCACCGCAGGTTCCGATTCTGATGATCGTATCTACATCATACTCTGTAAAAAGTTCAAAAGAGTAAATTCCGATGCTTGGAAAGCCCATTCCGCTTGCTCCCACAGAGATTTCTTTCCCTTTGTATAACCCTGTGTAATATAAAATTCCTCTGGTCTGGCTTACCAGTTTAGCATCTTCCAAAAAGTTTTCCGCAATATATTTGGCACGCAGCGGATCTCCGGGTTGTAAAACAACTTTAGCAATTTCTCCTTTTTTTGCACTGATGTGGATACTCATAATTTTTTATTTGAAAGGGCAAAGATATAAAATTGTGATTTCTTAATCCTTGAACAATGGTTTTTTAATTAAAGATTTATAATCAACTTACCTTCAAAATTTTCAATTCGAAAAGAATATTTTTTATTTTTGTTAAATGATGGAAAAAAAATCAGCTTTTTTAGACACTTTATTTCTGCTTCGAAAAGAAGAATGCATCACCATTTTCTCAGATATCCATGAAATTTCCAAAAAAGAAGAGCAGGATGCCGCAGATTATTTTCAGGCTGAGTTTGAGAAAGAAAGGCTTGAATTTTTATCCGACACACTTGTCTGCGATACTGAAACAGCAGTCTGGGCTGCCAAAATAGTCTATCACAGCGCGCAGCTTCATTTAATAAGAGAAAATACGGCTAAAGATTTAAATAAACTGATTCCGTCTTTCAAAGGGAAAAGAGATGTTTCAGGCATCCTTTCCGCAGATTTATCACTCCGGTTTTTACCACAGATTGTTTCTGCTTTACAGGTTTCAGATCCGGAAGATCCTTTGGTGAAAATGCTGGAAAATATTCTGAAACAATTTCACTATTCAGCAGTAGGAATGGATCTGGATCTCGAAGACATCAACTGGGAAGAAGAATTAAAAGACAAAACCTACCGAAAATTGTATCTGGAAAGAATTGTAGAAAAAAAATCCTATCAACTTGCTGAAATTCCTTACCTCAATCAGTTGTTAATTGCTGAATTTGGACTGCATAAAGATGTATTTTGGAAAGAACTAAAAACAATAAATCGTTAAAATTTTACGGATTCTGCGTTTAAAAATAAACGATAAAGCAGAAGTTCTTTAGAAAACTAAAAAACAATAACCTAAGAGAATGAGAGAAAAAACTGTATTTGATTTTGTGGCAGATCCTACAAAAGAAAATTTTTTAAAACACAGAGAATTGATTATCACTAATCCTGATTACAATCCTGATTCTGATGATTTGGAAATCATGAAAAAGCTATATGAAAATAAGGAATATGATAAATTGAATTATTACGTTACCATTAATGTTTTATTAAGTCCAAGAGCACATTTTTTAAAATTTATTTCTTTAAATGAGATAGGAAATACAAAAGCCGCAGAAAGTATAGTATTTATCTGTCATAATATTCTGAATTGTATAGAAAAAACAGGAGACGGAACTATAGAAAATCCTTATATTGTTATCAGGGCTTCCGATGAAGATGACCTTCTGGAGCTTCGTTTAAGCAAAAAATATCTTCAGAAAAGATTAATTCAGCATGAAGATAAATATTTAGATGTATTAACTCTTGAAGACGGTTCTGAATTGTATTTTGATATTACCGATGCTTATAAGAGGTCTAAATTTCTCTTGGATAAAGAAAAATCGGAAGGTAAAAGGGCAGAAAAGCCAAAAAAGAAAAGCTGGTGGAATTTTTTAAGTAAAAACTAAATATGGAAATAAATACAGCTTTCACTCTCGGTATCATTTTTTCGACTTACGGTTTTCTGTTCTGCATTTTTGCTTATTATTTGAGCAGCAGATTTTTAAAATTGAAAGTAGAGGAAGTGCACGTATTTTCAACATTCGGTAAACCTCTTTATTCCTACAGCCTAAAAAACGGAGTAAAAATAAACTTTGGTTATATTCCTTTTAATTATGGTCTTAAATTCCATCTGGAAGATTTTTCATTAGATTCTCCTGAAGGAAAAAGATATTTCAGAAATTTTGCTAAAAATATATCTTTGTTGCAGGTGGTCACAATGGTTTTAATTATTGTGGTCGGAAGCTTTGTAAGCCTCATGTATGGATATAACCCGATAACTATTTTCAGAGATTTGGTAGAAAATTTTTATGATCTTATAGCGGGAAAGCAGAGTTTCTCAGAATTTAAAGCAATGGTAAACAGCCAATATATAACGTATTGGAAGTATTTTTATCTGTTTTTTGCGGCAATGACGTATTTTGTTTTTGTATCATTTCTTTTGGCATTAGCACCATTTTCGGTCTTTACCAATATACTGGTCATGTTTTTGATTTTAGGATCTTATGTTGTAATGGGTCTCAAATATTTTGAACTGCCGATTAGCTTTTATATAGATTTTCTAATATCAATTACCGTAAGCGGGTTTTTATATTTTTTATCATTAAGATTTTTTATTAAATAAATTAATTATAAATCTTTATTTACTTTGTTAAGTGAAATGCCTTTGCGAACTTAAAAACAGTAAATAATTAAAAGAAACTTTGCAGACTTTGCGTTAAAAACCTAAAATTACCGCAAAAAATTAAACAATTAAGAATAGGTAAGAAGTTAAGACGAATTAAGAATTTGCAAGCAAATTAAAGGCAAGCTTAAGAAATTTATTTCTCTTAACTAATCTTAAACCCTTAATCAATCTTAATGGTTAAAATATATAGAAAGTAAATAAAAACTTTGTTTCCTTTGCTAAGTGAATAGTTTATACTGAGCTTGTCGAAGTACCTTTGTGAACTTAAAAACAGTTAGTTGATAAAAAAACTTTGTGGACTTTGTGTTAAAAACAATGTTTTTTCAGAAAAAGACAAAAAAACAATAACCAATAAATGGAAACCTACGAAAAAGTATTTGAATTTTTAAGCGATCCTACCAGAGAAACTTTTCTGAAGTGTAGAGAACTCGTAATCAACGATCCGGAATATGATCCTTATTCCGAAGATACAGGAAATATTCAGAAATTATTAAATGAAGGAAAATTTCAGGAAGTCGTAAAATATGTAAACGTGAATATTTTGCTCAGTCCGAGTGTTCATATCTTTAAATATTTTGCCTATAAAGAACTGGGCGACGAAAAAGCAATGAATATTGAAATGACGATTGCACAGATCATTTTTGAATGTATCGAAAAAACGGGCGATGGCACAGAAGATTCACCTTACATTGTTACGAGAATTTCTGATGAAAGAGATCTCATAAGGTATCACTTCAATAAAGAAGATAAGATGCAGAGGCTCGTTAAAGATGAAAATAAAATAATGGATGTTCTTACGCTTGATGATGGTTCCAATGTTTACTTCGATATTTCTGTTCCTTACCGCAGAATTGCTTTTTCATTCAACAAAAGAAATGCAGAGGCAGAAAAAGAAGAAGAAAAAACAGAAAAGCCAAAAAAGAAAAGCTGGTGGAATTTTTTTAATAAAAACTGAATATGGAAATAAACTCGGCACTTATAACAGGAATTCTTATTGCTTCCTATATGTTTTTATTCTGTGTTGTTCCGTACTATATCAATAAATTTTTATTGAAGGAAGACATAAAAGGCATCTCTATGCTGATGCATTTTGGTAAACCTTTATACAGTTACACCTTAAAGAATGGCATTAAAATTAATTTCGGATATATTCCCGGAAGTTCGATAGAATTTAAAGATGAAGAGAATCTGGATGATGAAGAGATCTTAAAGAATGCCCGGAAAAGGTCAAATAAACTTAATTATATTTATCATGCTTTACTTGTTTTTGTACTTTTTTCGGTAGCTTTAATTTTGGGATATAATCCTGTTAAAATTTGCAGAGAGATTTTAGTAATTGCTTATCAACTGATTACGAAAAAGATAGATTATAATCAACTGATTCCTGTTATTGCAAAAAATTATCAGATGTATGGAAGGATATTCTTTCTGTGCTTTGTCGTTTTATTGCTGATGATTATTTCTTTGCTGTCAAATTCAATATCATCACTTTGGAAATATTTGGGATTTATAAGTCTGGGTATTCTGATTGTGCTTTATTTTGTATACGATCTGACTTTTTTTATGTTTCCGCTATCATTTTATATTGATATTTTACTTGCAATGACGATAAGCCAGTTTATCTACTTTTCCCTGCTAAGATTTTTTATTAAATAAAACGAAAACTTTTAATTTGAAGAAAAATAACAATAAATTTAGACCTTTGCTCGCTTAGTTAAATGAATAGTTTATGCTGAGCTTGTCGAAGTACCTTTGTGAAATTAAAAGCAGTGAGTAGTCAAAAAAAACTTTGTGGACTTTGTGTTAAAAACCAAAAATCACCGCAAAAAATTAAACAATTAAGAATAGGTAAAAAGTTAAGACGAATTAAGAATTTGCAAGCAAATTAAAGGCAAGCTTAAGAAATTTATTTCTCTTAATTAATCTTAACCCCTTAATAAATCTTAATGATTAAAATATATAGAAAGTAAATAAAAAATTTGTGGACTTTGTGCTAAAAAACAGTTCAAAAAAAACAATAATTTACGTCAAAAAAGAAAAATAACAATAAATTTAGACCTTTGCTTGCTTTGTTAAATGAAATGCCTTTGCGAACTTAAAAGCAGTTAGTTGTCAAGATAAACTTTGCGGACTTTGCGTTTAAAACCTAAAATCACGCAAAAAATTAAACCATTAAGAATAGTTAAGAAGTTAAGACGAATTAAGAATTTGCAAGCAAATTAAAGTCAAGCTTAAGAAATTTATTTCTCTTAACTAATCTTAAACCCTTAATAAATCTTAATGGTTAAAATATATAGAAAGTAAATAAAAACTTTGCGGACTTTGCGTTAAAAAACATCTGAAAAGTATCAATACAAATGTTTTATTATCATAAGAAAAAAAGATCTTTGTTTCCTTTGCTAAGTAGAACACCTTTGCGAACTTAAAAACAGTTAGTATTCAAAATAAACTTTGTGGACTTTGCGTTAAAAAACAATTGCGATTAAAAAAAGAAGTCAAAAATTATAACATAAAAACAAATGACTCAGAATATAGAAAAAATAAACACCGTTCTTAATCACGTTAAAGACACATTTGTCGGAAAAAACGATGTCGTCGATTTATTGGGAATCTGTCTTCTGGCAAGAGAAAACGCCTTTTTGTACGGACCTCCCGGAACCGCAAAATCTGCCATTGTAAGAACATTGGCAAAAACCGTGAAAGACGGAAAAAACTTCGAATATTTATTAACCCGTTTCACCGAACCGAACGAAATTTTCGGACCTTTTGATATCAGAAAATTAAAAGAAGGAGAATTATTAACCAATACCGAAGGAATGATGCCCGAAGCATCTATGGTTTTTCTGGATGAGATTTTCAATGCCAATTCAGCCATTCTGAATTCCCTTTTGATGGCCTTAAATGAAAAGATTTTTAAGAGAGGAAAAGAAACCAAACATCTTCCTGCGCTCATGTTCGTGGGAGCGAGTAACGTTCTTCCTGAAGACGAAGCATTGAACGCCTTGTTTGACCGTTTTCTCATCAGAATTAATGTAGATTATGTACATCCCGACCTTCTTCATCAGGTGCTTTTAGCAGGAAGAAAACTGGAAAATAATACCGAAACAGAAACTCCCGAAATTCTTTCCCACGAAATAAAAGAACTGCAGAATTTGTGTAAAACTGTTGATTTAAGACCTATTTACGAAGTCTATTTAAACACCATCATCAGTCTCCGAAATACAGGAATTGCCATTTCCGACCGTAGAGCCGTTAAATTACAGAACCTTATCGCGGCAAGTGCTTTAATTTGTGGCAGAAATGAAGCCATTTTATCAGATTTATGGGTGCTGAAACATATTTGGGACACCGAAGAACAGATTGAAATTCTCGAAGGAATCATCAACAGAACGATTGAAAAAGATGACCATCCGAAATCTCATCCGCAGGCATTGCAAAACAAAACGCCGAATCCGGAAGAAGTGATGAAAGACGTAAAAATCTTAGTCGAAAAATGGAATCAGGGATCTTTGAGTTTTGAAGAGCAGAATGTCATTAAAGATAAATTAAGATACCTTCAGACGCGATGCGAGTGGATCAGAAACCCTGAGCAGAAACAGTACATTCAACAGGAAATTGAAAATCTATGGCAAAAGATTCTTCAAACGGTCTAAAAGAATTCTGGGCAGAAATTCCGCGTGCAGATGAAGATGTTCTGGGCTCGATCCGTGACTGGAAAAATGTTCAGATCGCTTTGGAGGAAGATGTTGTCTGGATGAAAGGTTTTACCGATGAACAGGTAATTTCCTCTGAAATTCAACAGTTGCCGAATTTTCTGCTTTATGAATTAAGAGACGGACTTTTATTCCGGAAAGAGGCTCTGGTTCCGAGCAAAAAAATGAGAACGGCTTTGCTTTGGACTCCCATTGATAAAGCTTTGCGATTAACTTTCCCATCATTCAACCATAATTTTTTCGGAATTGACGGAAAAATTGAAATTAAACTGAAACCAAGCGAAGAAGAGCATCCCGCAACAGCATTGTTATGCTCAATAAAAGAAATCAGGGAAACCTTAATCACACTGCCGAAATTTAAGCTGGAGAAAATCAACTGGATGGTGATTAATGACAATGCTTTGTTGATCGGAACTCCTTTATTAAGTTTTCCGGGAAAAACATTTTGGTCAAAAGACGGACATCTTTTACCGACAGGTTACGATTTTGAATTTAAAAACATGAGCTCTTTATTACAGAGAAAATATAACGCAGGTCGCGATCAGTGGCTTTTATGGAACGAAAACGGAAATGTTCTGTACCTAAATAAAGAAGATTTCCGCAAATTATCCGTAAGCTCGTTCCGACTGACTGAAAAATCACAGGAATGGATATAATTGCATATTTCCAATCATATATCAATTATTTCTGGGAGTGGACAACCGATGAAGATGTTCCGGACGACACCCGATATAATGAAAACAACCTTATTTCTATTCCGAATGTAGGCGCAATTGCGTATAGACCTTACGTAATGGAAATTCTTAAGGAACTTAAAGAACAGGGGCTTCCGCCTTTCGGTTCTTTATTGCTTGTTTTGTATGCGCTTCATGATGGCTACTTAAACTTAGACGGCGTTTTTTATTATCTGAACAGACAGAAAGATCGTTTCGCTGAAAATGAATCCGATGTAGATCTTGCCATTAAATTTTTAGAAAATCTGAGCAGTATCGGAAGTTCTGTAAAGCGGGGACAGAATAAAATCATTCTTTTACAGACCATTTTTAAAGACAGTCACAATCGGGTTTCCTCGGTAAATTCAGGGTTAATCTTAAAAATATTTGAAACTAAGCCTCACATCATCGGCGAAGCTGCTGTTAAAAAGCCTCTAACTTCCATTGCGGTTAACAGAGATATTAAAACTTTAGCGCTTCTTCAGAATAAATTTCCGACTAGAAAATCCATCATCAATGCCATGAAAGGTTTCACAGATATTTCGGAGCTTGAAGATGAAGTCGTTGAAGAAGAAACCACGGTTGAAACCGATAAAGATTTTATTCAGGAACTCATTGAAGAGCCGAAAACGTTTCAGGTCGGAAGTTTAATTAAAAGGATCTGGAGCGGTCTGAAAATCCCGATGCGTCATCTTTCGCCCGGAGAACAGCCGATTGGAGGAATCTCGGATATGACGAATAAAGGCGAACTTCACAGAATGCTTTTGTCTGAATTTGCCAATGAAGATGAAATTTTCATGAACCGTGTTGCGAACAATGAAGCATTGTTTATCCAAAGAGAAATTCCGCCCGAAGAAAATATTTTTGAAAGAATTATTCTAATCGATACTTCCCTGAAAAACTGGGGAACTCCAAAAGTTTTGGGGTTTGCATCGGCAATTGCGGTCATCAAACATCCGAAAGCACTTTCAGAATGCAAAGTTTTTGCATTGGGACAGAATATCATCCCGATGTCTCTGGATAATGTGGATGAAGTAGTGGAAAATCTCAATCATGTAAGTCCGGTTCTGGAAGTTTCAGGCGCACTTGAAAAGTTTTTTAATGAAGAACATAAAGAAAAAGATCTGGAAGTTTTTTTCATCACGAATCAGGAAAATTTAAGCCATCAAAATCTTCAGAAAATCATTCACAAAAACAGAGACCGCCTGAAATTTTTGGTGACAACTTCTGCAAACGGTGAACTGAACTTTTACAAATATCATAAAGGAACAAGAAAGCATATCCAGAAAATCATGCTTCCGTTGCAGGAATTGTGGGCAAATCCGCCGGAAAGAAGACAGAGGAGGGAAAGTAAATTTTCAGGAAACGGCAAAAAAGCAAATGTTCCATTCAATTATCCGATTTTGTTTCCTGCGCCAATCAATAAAATCGCAACCTTTCTCTATGAAGGGGAATTTTTTATTTTAAGCAATAAAAAACAGTTGCTGAGAACCTATCTTTCAGACAATTATTACAACAGGAATTATTATGACACGTATAAAACGCATCATGGGTGCGAAGTTTTAATTGATGATATTTCTGTAAAGCCAAAAGGTCAGTTTGCGTTGGCAAAAAATAAGCAGGGAGACTTTATTTTATGCCAGTATCAACCCGATAAAAAACTGATTTCCAAATTAAATTTAAATACTAAAGAATATTCTGAGCTGAATTTGACAGGAAGAAATATACCTATTAAAAGTCAACTTATATACTTTAATAAAAGTTTTTATCTGCATTTGGATGATATTCCTTACAGCAATAAAATTGCTATAGATGGAAATGTTAGTTTTGAAGAGGCATTTGTGAATGAGAAAGAAATTTATAAAAATAATTTAAGAGTTGGATCTGAACTTAACAAATTAATCCACAGTGGATTAAAAATCCTTAATAATTTCCACAATATCGGAATCAATACAGAAAAAAAGCTAGTCATTTCAAATAACGAATTAAACAAATTATATAACGAAGATTCCATCACGTTTTACAGAAATAATTATCCGCTGGAAATCTGTGCGGAGCAGAATAAAAACAAATTTACCTTTTCAGACGGAAGCGAAATTATCACAGATAATCGAGGAATACTGACTTTTAAGAGCAGCAACAAAAATATCCCCGAATTTTATATTCCTTCCACAGAATACGGAAATCTGGCGTTGGCAACCAACACGGAATTCGGAGGCTCAGAATATTATCTGCCACAGAATACACTTTTGAAAGTGCGAACGATGAAAGAAATGTATGTTGAATATATGGAACGGTTTATAGATCAAATTTGGGAATATGGAACTTAGAATTAAACCTTTTCCGAAAAATAACTACCCCAAAAAAGGACTTTTAATCAAAGGTTCTTCACCGCTTGTATGGCTTCATGAAATGGAAATATTAGGAATAGATTTACATGAAGTTCAGTCTTTCCCGATTCCTTCCACAGAACCGAATATTTTGTACGGATGTTTTTTGGTATTTAAAAATCTGGCTCCGAATGAAATTGGCAGAAATTCTTATTTTCAATGTGTCGACAATAGATTTTTCATTCCTGAAAACACGGTCTTTTATCCGAAAGTAAATCCTGAAGAGTGGCAGAATATCGATGCGGAATATCTCATCATGCATCCTGAATTTGGTCTGGTTAAATTAAATGAAGAAATCGACTGGATTTCCATCATTCAAAATCCGGAAATCTCGGAAGATAAAGTAAGAAAAACTTCAAAAGGTGTTCAGATTCCTCAGAAAATCGAAAGTTTTACCGTTGAAATGGACGATGAAAAAGTTCTGGAATCTCTCGAAAAACCGCAAACCGAAGAAGAATGGATGAAAAATCTTCCCTTTGACATGAAAAAGGTGATGACGGGAAATAAAAAGGAAATCGAAAAATATCTAAAATATATCGAAAAATATCCTGACAGAGCAGTAGAACTTGGCGTTCCGTTGGATATTATGGGAACTTCAAGAGGTGATGGTTTCGGGATTTTTAAATTTAAAAATTCATGGCTCGAAAAACTCTTTGGTAAAAAAGATGAAGACGATTTTAACGGAAAATCTTCCGGTAGAAATTACCGTTGGATATTCTGGGTTGTTCTTTTAATGATCGGATTAGCCAGAGTTTTCATGAATCTTAATAAGAATAAACCTGAAGAATCTTCTGGAATTTCTTCAGGCAAAGTTCAGACTCCGGATAAAACAATGATGGCTCCCGTAGTGGCGTACAAATCAGGAGTTACCGATATTGATATGAAAATCGACTCCATGTACGGAAAAAAGCGGAGAGAACTGATGAAAGAACATATGAATGCCTCTCTAAGCATGAGCAAACCGGGTGAAAAAAGTTATCAGGAATATCTCAAGAATGGAGGAAGACCGCTTGATAAAATTCAGAATGATATTTTTAAGCTGAATGACAAAACAGATGCGGCAACCGATTCATTAAAAAGAGTGTACCGAAAGAAAATTGTAAAATATCTGGCTCAGAATGAAGGAAAAATAAGAGAGAAAATTAAAGATTCCATTCAAAAATCAGGTTCAGGGAAACCTGCCGATGAAGGAGTTGTAAAAACCATTATGAAAAAGAAAGCCATTTTGGTAGAAGATTCATTGGGAAGGCTGTACGGAACGAAAGAATTTCCACAGACTCCGCCTGCTATTTCGACACTGAACGCTGAAAAAAGTAATCCGGAAGAAAAAAGCACCTCTTTTACAGAAATTTTCTGGCTAATTGTTGCAATGACGGGAGCGGTAGGACTGTATTCTTTCTTCGTCAATAGAAAATCACTGAATATAGGCGGTGAAAATGTTCCGGCGGGAACCAAGATTTTCCTAATGATTATTCTGGTTGCCATGTTGGCGTATATTTTCTATCCGCTGATCGCAATGTTCGGCTACAACTGGTTTGTATGGATTCTTATTATCGGCATTGTATTGCTTCTTTACCGTCTTTTCAGCGAAGATGAAACTATTTTTAATTCAGACAAAGATGAATAGACAGAAATTTACAGATAAATTCTTGGCGGCATTTTTTATTCTCGCCATCATCAAAATGATCGGAATTCTGGCGCAGCTTTTCCATCAGAGTTTTTGGAGTGTAATCGGAACTTTAGTCATTTTTGCTGTTGTTGCGTTGATTATTTTCGGAGTATTGATGCAGCTGGAAAAAAAGGAAAAAGAAAGCAACTCTTCGGGAAAAGGCAGAAACGGAGGAGGAAATTTTTATCTGGAAGCATCCCTTTTCGATAAGATCAGGAATAAATACGAAGAACTGGCTCAGAAATACATCAGCGAAAAAGATTATAAAAGAGCGGCAAAAGTATACATGAATTTAATGAAAGATTACTATCGCGGGGCAAAAACACTGGAAGACGGAGGTTTATACAATGAAGCGGCGGTTATTTATCTTAAAAAATTAAAGAATAAATC
>NZ_JBBCQL010000136.1:0-12094 GCF_037149975.1 Chryseobacterium sp. VD8
TTAAAAATTTCACAAGTCCTTATAATCTTACAGGACTTTTATTTGGAGTCTTAGGAGTCTATTTCAGTTACAGTTTTTCTGATGAGACCGGAAAGATGATGATGAAAAAATATTTGTTTTTTGCGCTGCCGTATCTTTTAATGATTACTTTAGTGGGGCTTTTCTGGGAGACCAGATTGTTTATGCCTTTGCTGATTACGGGAATCGTAACGGCTTCTTATCAGTTTAAAAATAGTTTACCGGAAAGATGAGTTTACTGCATCCATATTATATTATTGCCATTCTCTATATGCTGTTTTTCAGCTATCAGGAAGTTTTTCATGGTAAGGTTGAAAAAAAATGGCTTTGGTTCTTGGGAATATACCTTATGATTATTGCAGGGCTTCGCGATCAGGTAGGACCGGATTACGGTAGTTATCGTGGGATTTATGTGTATTCGGATACCAAAGATTACATCTCGCTCATTATGAAGGGCTTGGGAATGAAGGGGCCTCAGCCGATTGAAGTGGAGTGGCTGTATGTATTCATCAATAAAATTTTGCTGAATGTCTTTGATGCGCCGTTTTATATTCTTACCTTGGTTATTGCCATTCTCGCCGTTTACTTTAAAGTAGAATATACGGATGATAATACGTTTTATCCGTTTACCTTTATGCTTTTCATGTTCATTCCCGGCTTTTTTATCGGGGAAAGCGGGCAGATCCGGCAAAATCTTGCTTCATTTATTGCTTATTTTGGAATAAGATACATTAAAGAAAGAAAACTGATTGCTTATCTTCTCTGTATCTATCTTGCAGCGGGGGTGCATACGGTTTGTTATATCCTAATACCGATGTACTGGTTGGTAAGAATACCGCTGAACAGATTTGTAATGCTTTTTATGATTATTACCTCTGTTTTCCTGTCTCCGTTTGAGGTGTATCGTGTCTTTGGGGATTTTATGACGAGTATTGCTTCAGACAGTACCGTTTCCATAGGTTTTAACGGTTATGTAGATGAAACGGTGGAAAGGCTTAACGGGGCGATTGGTATTCCTGAAGTGATGATGGCAATTCTCACCTTTTTCCTTTTCGCTTTTGATGAAAAGATGAAAGAGAAATTTCCTTATTATGAATACCATCGTGCTTATGTTGTAATCGGGGTTTGTTTTTATTTCATTTTCAGAGATAATCCTATTTTCTCTTCAAGGCTTGCGGGAGTATTCATCGGTTTTGCATATATTATCATTCCCAATGCAATGTACGTGGTTTCGGAAAATGTAAAAAAGATGATCTATGCTTTTATAATCGCTCTTACAGTGTTCAACTTTGTCGTTTTCTCAAGCTTTAAGAATATTGTAAACGGAAACTTCACATGGGATCTTTATAAGAATCATATTTTACCATAAAATGGCTTCAGACCTTTGTAAATAAAAAAGACAATGCTGTTTTGCGTTGTCTTTTTTTATTTAATTATCTGCCGAATTATCAGAGTATTAAAATTAATTCAACTTTATAACCAATATGTAAAAAGTTGATGAAAAATGCCTTAATTTCGTATAACCTAAGTTTGAAATGAGATATTAGCATCTATAATTATAAATTGTAGATGATTGTTTTATAAATTTATTTTATCATAATGTACTTTTATAAAATAAACTGATTTTTTTAATAAGGGTTTAAATGTTGTACTAGGTTGATAACATCACAAATTCAAGGATATGAAAAAGTCATTTACAAATCTTGCGGCACTTATAAGTTGCCTGTTTGCATATGAAGCTTATGCAAAAGAAAGTCCTGAAACAAAGAACTCTGGTTGGACAATATCAAAAAAAATATATTCCTCATATTCAGATTCTTTAGTGAAATCTTCACAGAAAGAAGGTCATCTTGTTACCATTAATGGAAAATTATTAGCTGCGGACTGGACAAAAGCGCCTAACAGTTATATTTTTGACCCAACACAAAGCAGCAGTGGTATTTACATTCCGGTAAAAAAAGCTTATGCAATGTGGGGACAGGATAAATTACTGGGCGGAACAGGAATTCCTTCCGGTAAAATAACGGCAGATGTTCTCTGGGAGGACGTTCATGGCTTAATAAAATCGGATCCTGTTTATCAGCTTGAGATAATAGATTCCGGAGAATATGCTAAAATTAAAGTTCCGGTAAATAAATCTAAAAAGGGTAATGCTGTCATTGCCTTCAGGGTAGATGGAGAAATCTATTGGTCGTGGCACGTTTGGGTTACAGATGATCCTTCCAACGGCTCTGCCTATAAAAGTTATCCCGAGGTAAAAAGACAAAAAGCAGACGGAACCATCGAAACGATTCCCGATGAAGAATGGAAATGGATGGACAGGAATCTTGGAGCGATAAGCAGTTCCATCACAGCAAACGACTGGAACAGGAACGGGGGACTGTTGTATCAGTGGGGAAGAAAAGATCCCATTCCGCCATTGGTTTACCGGGGGAATGATTTCTATGAAGTTTCAGGCTCAATAGGGAGAATTAGACACCGCGGAGCCAAAAACTTTACAGGAGCTGTTAATTTTGATAATTTAAGAAAATTTGTACTGCTTTCCAATGCAACGGTTTCCAATAATCTAAAGCTTTCGGTAAAAAATCCTTTGAGTTTAATTTACGTCAATAAAGATGATAACTCAGGAATTGCTTATTATAACAACAATGCAAATCTGATGGTTAATTGGTTTGGCAGAATGCCGGGGTTAAATGACAGCCAGTTACCGGAACTCAATCTTTGGTCAGATAATTCTCTGGGGAAAGTTACTTCAGGATATAATAAAGATACTGCTGCGCAGCCTTACCGGAGTAAATCTCCTTACGATCCCTGCCCGAACGGATGGCGGATTCCTTCGGTATTGGTAGCCAATTTAGCGTCGCCTGCTTATGTTGATGATATCCGGGTGGATTTTTCTCCGTTCGGCGTAAGAACAAATATGTCCAAAAATGTTTTTGAAAGCAATAATTACCATAAAATAAAACCTACGGATTCCGGAACACCAGGTTTTATAACCAATTTTAAACTGTATCCAAATTTCGGCTATGATCTTTCAAATGCAGGAGGTTTGGATATGGGAATTTTTCCCGGAACGGGAGCAATTGTTTGGAATGCGCATCAGGGGCAGTTTACGGATCAGCATCAGACCACCTTATGGACCGCAACGATGGCAAGACATTTTGATGCCACGCCTTCGGTAGGAGCAAGAACACTGTTTTTAATTCCTGATAAAATGCAGTCGGATATTCCGGATTCTAATTATCCTGATGTAAAAGGTCGGTACTGGTATTTTCCACTTGCCGGAAATTCTACAACAGATGCTGCAGGCTGCAGATGTATAAAAGATCCTCTGTATGTGGTAAACGAATATGATTTCCCTACAGAATATATCGTTTCCGAAACTGAATATCGTGAAGGTTTGAATAATCCGAATACGTATCAGGTCGTAAAAAATACTTCAGCTTTTACCGTGGAAATTCCTGTTAGCAAAGCCTTTTCTGTACAAAGTCAGCTTCTGAATAACAAAGATATTTTAAACTCAGTTAACTTTAATAATCTTAAAGCCAATGTTCTGTGGACAACCAATACAGGTTTAGTAAATAATGTTACCGTTGTTAATCCTTCACCGGCTTCTCTGGGAGAAATTTCTTCCTCCAAAATTACAGTCACTATTAATCCAAACCAGAGCGGAAATGCAGTGGTAACTCTGCATAACGGCAGCATCACCAATCCGGTATACTGGTCATGGCATATCTGGGTAACCGATACAGCTATTGGTTCATATAATTATACAACCGAATTACCGGTAACCTCAGTAACAAACTACGTGAATTATGTTCCGAAGGCAGATAATGTTTTTCAGACAGAATTTATGGATAGAAATCTTGGCGCGACCGATGCCTTTCCTGTTGTGGCGAATCCGTTAACGCCAACTACAGCAGAACTGGCAAAAATTAAAGCTTCTACAGGACTTCATTATCAGTGGGGAAGAAAAGATCCGTTGCCGATCTTCCAGTATGCAGACGACAGAACGTCTTATCCTGTCTATCTTGGAAATACCGCAAATGGAACTTTAACCTACACAACACTTTCTGCGGCTTCCTATAATGATTTAGCCGGAAATTATATTGTGCCCTACAATACCTACAGCAATTCAGTAAATGCCAATGTTTCGGCGGCGGATAAAATTTCAGATAAAGTTTCCAAAGTATTGTCGTACTCTGTGAAAAATCCTTTGGTTTATATGATTCCGAGTGCATTTGCACCGTATAACAGCACAACTCCTGTTTACACAAACGGAACCGACTGGCTCGCCAATGAACCCAATCTTGCTCCCGACCGATGGGGAAGAGGAGGCAAAAAATCGCCGTTTGATCCTTGTCCGGAAGGATGGAGGATTCCTGATCTTACCGGAGTTATGATATCAACGGGGCAGGATTTCGGATTCACTCCATGGTATAAAAAAGATAAAAATGCAGCCACTTCATACAGCATTATTACAGATTATCTGGGACAGAGAGTTCGAAGAAGTGCTTCCGCGAGTTATACCATCGGATATATATTTAACGATTCGTCTTATAAAACAGGAAACTATCCAAATTCCGGATCGCGTGGTTTCAGAAGTGTAACGGCAAACCAAACGGCAGCAGGAACGTATAATTTCATCAATTATCAGTATCCCGGAGTCTGGACCGCCGCTCTGAATTCAAATTATATCGGAAGACCGGTTAATATTTTATTTGATGCCGCTTCTACCGCCAACCGAATGATCGCTTTTCATGATAACAACGATCCGTATTTCGGGATGAGCTGCCGTTGCGTAAAAATTAAATATGATACGGAAGGAAATGAAGAAGGCGTAATTCCTAAGCTTCAGATTACTTCTTTACCTACTTCAAAGCCTTCTGCGGCTCTAAGTAAAAATGATGTTCAGGAGATCAGGGAAGATAAGATTTCATTCTTTCCGAATCCTGTGAAAGAAGAACTCCACATCAAAACTCCGGATAACAGGGAGGGATATTATTATCAGATCTACAATATGTCCGGACAACTGGTAAAATCCGGAAAATTTGAAAACGGAAAAACCAGTCTTTCGTCATTAATGACCGGAACCTATTTGCTGAGAATTAACGATTCAAAAGAGATAGTAAAAATCATTAAGGAATAATTGATATAAAATAGCAACCCAAAGAGAAATAAAACGGTAATTAAGTTAAAATCATTATTTTTGAGTCTTAAATAATGAAAACAAACTGAAAGCTGTTTTGTTTCTCTTTTTTTGTTCCAAATTTTTCAAAACACATTATGAGGCTAGAAAAAGTCGTATCGAATTTCAATATTAAAATTGGTATCTATTTTTTAATTGCCGTTACGGCTGTTTATACGCTTGTATTCACTTACTATTACAATTTTAAGGACGACGGATATATTCTTGGAGACTGGCTCATTAATTATCAGGACGGCGGTTTCAAAAGAAGGGGGCTTTCTGGAAGTTTCTTTTTTCTTTTGCAGGATCTTACCGGATTACGGCTGAATTATCTTGTTTATTTTGTTCAGTTTTTAATTATTTCAGGATTTTTCTGGCTGTATACCAAACTCATCCGGTATAAAGCCACCGATTTGCTTTATTTTTCACTTTTACTGTCTTCCATTGGTTTTGTGGGGCTTTTAAATACGGTAACCTATGTCGGAAAAAAAGAATTTATCGTTTTCCTTTTATTTACATGGTTTACCTACTTATTAGATAACGATAAACTATCGAACAATAAAGAATATTTTTTCTGTATCGCACTTTTCATCACCACATTTCTGCACGAAGTTGTTTTATTTTACGTCCCTTACTTTGCCATTGCTTTACATCTTAAAAGTGGAAAATTTGAATTTAAAAGATATATCAAATATTTTCTTTCTGTCGGAATTCCTACCATTCTGATTCTTGCTTTTGGTAAAAACGTAAATGAAGGAATGTCTCTTCACATTCTCGCTGAGCGTGGGGTTCATCCCACCTACGGAATTTTTTACTGGAACATCAATGAAAGAGATTACATCAGACAGCACAGCAATGAATATATACTGTATTTTCTGAGTTTAGCATTAAGTATTTTTCATATAGGGTATTATTTAAAATTTCTAAATGACCGAAAGGTTTTATCTATATTGTTAATCGCAGCCTTTTTGTTTTCATTTCCCCTGTTTTATCTCGCCATCGATTGGGGAAGATGGATGTATATTCACATGATGCTCATAATTGTCCTTTTCGCTTTATTGTTAAGGAAGGAGCGCAGTATTTATGCTTTCGAACCGATTGTTATTAACCGTAAATTTTACATCACCCTTTTCATCATTATTTTCTCATTATTATATAGAGTAGAGATGTCCGGAAAAGGCTTTACTTTCGAAGGAATTATCTACAGAGTCTTCGTTGCGCCGCTTGAATTATTAAATAAAATGTAATTCAAAAAAACTATCTAATAAAAAAACTTTACTTTTGCAAAAATTTCTGGAATGTCGAAAAATTTAGTAATCGTTGAGTCACCGGCAAAAGCAAAAACTATTCAAAAGTATTTAGGTAAGGATTTCGAAGTAAAATCAAGCTTCGGACACATCCGGGATTTGCCTAAAAAAGGAATGGGGATTGATCTGTCGACCTTCAGTCCGGATTACGAAGTTTCCGCCGACAAAAAGAAATTGGTAACCGAACTGAAAGCTGCCGTGAAAAAAGCCGATATGGTCTGGCTGGCTTCCGATGAGGACCGTGAAGGAGAAGCTATTGCGTGGCACTTGGCGGAAGAACTGAAACTGAAGCCCGAAAACAGAAAAAGAATTGTTTTCCACGAGATTACCAAAAATGCCATTTTGAAATCTATTGAAAATCCCAGAGATATCGATCAGAATCTCGTAAACGCTCAACAGGCAAGAAGAGTTCTCGACAGGATCGTAGGTTTTGAAATGTCTCCTGTACTCTGGAAAAAAGTAAAACCGGGATTATCTGCGGGAAGAGTACAGTCTGTTGCCGTAAGATTAATTGTGGAGCGAGAAAAAGAAATCCGTGAGTTTGTACCGAAAGCAAGTTTCAAACTGGACGGAATTTTCTTAAATAAAACACAGCAGGAAATTTCTGCGAAACTTAAAAAGGATTTCGACAAAGAAGAAGAGGCTGAAAAATTCTTAGAACAGGCAAAAACTACCGAGTTTAAAGTTTTAAATGTTGAAACAAAACCCGGAACACGTTCTGCTTCTGCACCTTTTACCACTTCTACATTACAACAGGAAGCTTCCTCAAGACTAGGATATAATGTAACGAACACGATGCGTCTTGCGCAGAGATTATATGAAGAAGGATACATTACCTATATGAGAACCGACTCGGTAAATCTTTCTCAGGAAGCGATTGAAGGCGCAAAAAAACAAATTATCTCAGAATACGGAGCGGAATATTCTGCACCGAGAAATTATACCACAAAATCGGCTTCTGCACAGGAAGCGCACGAGGCGATCCGTCCTACAGATTTCGCTGTGAAAACAGTGGGAGATGCCCAGTTGAACAGATTATACCAGTTAATCTACAGAAGAACACTCGCTTCTCAGATGGCGAATGCTAAAATTGAGAAAACGGTAATTGAAATCGGGAACGCAAAACTTCCGCAGCATTTTGAAGCACAGGGTGAAGTGATTATTTTCGACGGTTTCCTGAAAGCTTACGGAATTGTAAAAGCTGAAGAAGATGACGAAGAAAACAACGAAAAATTGCTTCCGAAAGTAACCGTAGGAGAAACCTTAGATTATAAAAAAATAACCGCAACCGAAAAATTCACAAGACCGAGCGCAAGATATACCGAAGCAGGTCTGGTAAAAAAACTGGAAGAATTGGGAATCGGTCGTCCATCGACGTATGCACCGACCATTCAGACTATCCAGAATCGTGAATATGTTGATAAAAGAGAAATAGAACCGCAGACAAGAGAAGTGGTAAAAATTTCTTTAACCAACAATACCATTAAAAAAGAAGTCCTTGACGAAAAATTCGGAGGGGATAAAAATAAATTCGTTCCAACGGACACGGGTGAAGTTGTAAGTGATTTCTTAACCGATAATTTTAAGGAAATCTTAGATTACGGTTTCACGGCAAGAGTAGAAGAGAGCTTCGACGAAATTGCAAACGGTGACCAGAAATGGAAAGAAATGATGACGAATTTCTACTCGAAATTCCATCCGAGAATTGAAGATGTAGAAGAGAATGCAGACCGGGCAACGGGAGACCGACTTCTGGGAGTAGATCCGAAAACAGGGAAAAATGTTCACGCAAGAATCGGAAGATTCGGAGCAATGATCCAGATCGGGGAAACAGACGATGAAGAAAAACCGATCTTCGCTTCGTTAATGGCAGGGCAGAATATCGCAACCATTACTTTTGAAGAAGCACTGGAACTGTTCAAGCTTCCATTCGATTTAAATGAAGTGGACGGACAGCCGGTTTCTGTGGGAGTCGGAAGATTCGGACCGTATGTGAAATGGGGAGAAACGTTCATCAGCATTCCGAAAGGAGAAGATCCGCTATCTGTAGATCAGAAACGTGCCGAAGAGATTATCAACGAAAAGAAAATCGCCGATGCGCCGATCGCGACTTACAAAGGGGAACCGGTAACGAAAGGAACGGGAAGATTCGGACCTTTCATAAAGTACAAAGATATTTTCGTAAACGTTCCGAAGCGATACGATTTTGAAAACCTTTCTCAAAGCGACATCAATGAATTAATTGATGCCAAACTGGAAAAAGAAGCGAACCGATACATCCAGCAATGGGAAAAAGAAAAGATCTCCATTGAAAACGGAAGATGGGGCCCGTTTGTTAAATTCGGAAAGGCAATGTTCAAGATTCCGAAAAAAGCGGACGATACCAAATATGAAGGAGAGGAGTTAAAAGAAATTTCTCTTGATGAGGTTAAAAAATGGATAACCGATCAGGATCCGAAAGCTTTTGCAGAGAAAAAGAAACCTGCGGCAAAGAAAGCAACAACCGCTAAGAAAACAACCACTACCAAAAAGGCAACGGCAACAAAGAAGCCTGCCGCAAAAAAGTAGAAGGATTTAAAATAGAAAAGCACAGATTTGGGTCTGTGCTTTTTGCTTTTCTATGAATTCATCTTTAAATTAAAACAATAATTCTTTCTCTTTTAATCGGATACAGGTTTATTAATCAAATGATTTTATAAATTTGATAAAACAAAAAAATGAAGGAAGCCCAAAATATATATCAGCCGATTATAGATTATTTTGAACGTGTTGCCGCTTTAAATGAAACCGAAAAAGATCTTGTTAAAGAGTTGTTTACCTATCATAGCTTTAAAAGAAAGGAATTTTTATTGCGTGAGGGAGAAATCTGTAATAAGTTCTGTTTTATTATAAAAGGCTGTATGCGGATGTATATGATCGATGAAAAAGGGACCACTCACATTCTTCAGTTCGCTGCTGAGAACTGGATTATTGTTGATGCTTTGAGCTTTAGACAGCGTACTGCTTCAAACCTCAATATTGATACTCTGGAAGCTTCCGAAGTTCTGTACATTACACCGGAAAACTTAAAGTTGTTATATGAAAAAGCGCCGATATTCAATTATATTATTCGTGATCTGCTGGAGAAACATTTAACAACGATCCAAAGAAGGCTTCTGCAATACATGAGTTCTACGGGCGAGGAAAGATATCTGGCTTTCCTGAAAACGTATGCCCAGTTTGCCAACAGGCTTCCGCAAACCCAGATTGCGGCTTATTTGGGCATTACTCCGGAACATTTAAGTAAAATACGCAAAGACATTACCAAACCCAGACATTTTATTTCTTAAGATACATTAAGGGTAAGAGGCACTGTGCCGTTCTACATTTGCATTATCAAATTAAAATAAATGAAAATGCAAAATGTACTGATTGTCTCCGGACACCCCGATTCTGAAAATTCTTATGCCAATACAGCCGTTTTAGAGAATATTTTAAAACTTTTTCCCGATGCCGGAATAAGCCGTTTAGACCAGCTTTACCCTAATTTTCAGATTGACGTGAAATCTGAGCAGGAAAAACTTGTAAATGCGGATGTCATTATCTGGCAGTTTCCCCTGCACTGGTATTCTTTTCCGGCTTTGATGAAAAAGTATATTGATGATGTGTATGCTTTCGGTTTTGCACACGGTACAGGCGGAGATAAGCTGAAAGGTAAAAAGCTGATTCTGTCATTCACTACAGGCGCATCAGAAGATTTGTATGATTATGGAAAAGCAATGAATTATCCGATTGGGGATTTTCTGCCTCCGCTTATCCAGACTGCAAAACTTTGCCGGATGGAAATTCAGGAGCCTGTTTATTCCATGGGAATGCAATATATCCCCGGCGTTTATCCCTTTGAAACTTTAGAAATTATAAAAGCCAAGGCTAAAGACCATGCCCACAGATTAGCTACCCTGGTGAGTGAAGCACTAATGACTAAGAAAGATTAAACACAAATTTCATTCATAGAATTATATAACAAACTGAAAAATAAATTCAAACAAAACAAAAAGATGAATACAGTATTAAAACCCGTTCTTTGCGTTGTTACAAGCAATAATGTAAAAGGATCTACAGGCATTCCGACAGGATTCTGGTTAAGTGAATTAACGCACGTTTTAGAACAACTGGAAAGATTAGGTGTACCCTATGAATTAGCTTCTGTTAAAGGTGGGGAACCTCCCGTTGATAAAGACAGCCTCGATGCGTCTGATCCCGTAAATGAACATTATCTGAATGATGCGGAATTTCAGCATCAGTTAAAAAATACCATTAAGATCGATGATGCAGATGCTTCCGGATATTCCGCAATATTTTTTGCAGGCGGTCACGGTACCATGTGGGATTTTGCAGACAGCGAAGGCATACAGAGAGTGACGAAAGAAATTTATGAAAACGGAGGTCTTGTTTCGGCGGTTTGTCACGGTCCTGCAGCATTAGTGAACGTTAAGCTAAGTGACGATACGTATCTGGTAGACGGTAAAAAATTAGCCGCTTTTACCAATGACGAAGAAGCGGAAGTTCAGGCTACGGATATCGTTCCTTTTCTTCTGGAAACCGCTTTGATTAATCACGGAGCATTGCATCATGCAGCATCGAACTGGACGAAAAATGTAATCGCGGACGGTCGTCTTATTACAGGACAGAATCCGGCTTCCGCAGCAGGTGTGGGAGAAGAACTTGCAAAACAGCTTACCAATAAAAGCAAATAAAATTCAGCGATGAAAAATTTACCAAAAATAGCATTAGGAACATGGTCCTGGGGAGCAGGTTTTGCAGGAAGCGATCAGGTTTTCGGAAACCATTTAACCACCGGTGAGCTAAAACCCGTTTTTGATGAGGCAGTGAAATCAGGACTGAACTTGTGGGACACTGCATTGGTTTATGGCATGGGATCTTCAGAAAAAGTACTGGGAGAATTTATAAAGGATTATCCGCGTGAAGATCTGTTCATATCAACCAAGTTTACCCCTCAGTTTGCAAAAGAATCGGCTAACCCTGTGGAAGAAATGCTTCATCAAAGCTTTGAAAACTTAGGAACAGAGTATGTCGATTTTTATTGGATTCACAATCCCGTAGGAGCGCCCAAATGGGTTTCCCACCTTATCCCTTTATTGAAAAGCGGAAAGGTGAAGAATGTAGGGGTTTCCAATCATAATCTGGAGCAGATTAAGCAGGCAAATGATATTCTGGCAAAAGAAGGCTTTAAAATTTCTGCCGTTCAGAATCATTACAGTTTATTGTACCGTTCTTCGGAAGATGCGGGAATTTTAGACTACTGCAACCGCAACGATATCACATTCTTTGCTTATATGGTTTTGGAGCAGGGAGCTTTATCGGGAAAATACAATACGCAGAATCCTTTGCCTGAAGGAAGCGGAAGAGGCAATACCTACAATAAGATACTTCCTCAGTTGGAAGAGTTGACGAATGCAATGCGCATTATTGGAGAGCGTAAAAATGCTTCAGTTGCACAAATTGCTGTCGCGTGGGCGATCGCAAAAAAAACGTTGCCCATTATTGGTGTGACAAAAGCTGCTCAGGTAGAGGAGATGCT
>NZ_JBBCQL010000137.1:0-12086 GCF_037149975.1 Chryseobacterium sp. VD8
AAAATTTCTTTAATTAGTAAATTTACGTCAAATTTAGAAACGGTAAGATTAATTTCTCCTGCTTCCAGCCTGTTAATCATATCGAGGTCCGTTACAATCGCAATTAAACGTTCTACAGATTTATCGATTCTTTCCAGATATTTATCCCGGATCGTAAGGTTATCTACTCCGCCATCGCGCAGCGTTTCCACATATCCCTGAATGGAAAAAAGGGGTGTCTTCAGCTCGTGAGAAACGTTTCCGATGTATTCTTTTCTGTAACTTTCCATTTCTTTCATCATATCCAGTTCGGTCACTTTTCTTTGATTGAGGTCTGAAAATCTTTCACCCAGTTCTTTAATGGTGATATTTTCATCATCATCATGCACAATTTCCTGTGGCAAAAGCTGTGAAAGACCACGAACCTGCTTTTTACCGTAATAATTGAACAACAGTTCTAAAACGATATAATTGATGATAAAAATCAGGACAAGACAAATGATCAGTCCGATTTTAAAGAATGGTGTACTGTAATAGATGTCTTTTAGTGAATCGAAAATGATTACTAAAAGAAACATCACCAATGTCAGAAGACAAGAGGCGACGAGGGTAAGTCTGTAAAATTTCAATTTTACAAAGTTTTATTGGTTGATGTAAAGGTAAGAAATTGAAATTGAGTATTAAACAATAAGTTTATACCCAATTCCTTTTAATGTCTGAATCGTATTGATTCCCAGTTTTTCTCTCAGTCTTCTGATGTGAACGTCGATGGTTCTTTCTCCCACGATAACGTCATTTCCCCAGACTTTTTCCAGAATTTCTTCTCTTTTGAAAACTTTTTCTGTGTTGGAAGCCAGCAAATACAGGAGATCGAATTCTTTTTTAGGAAGCAGAAACTGCTGTCCGTTTTTAGAAACCCTGAAATTATCTTTATCAATAATTAAATCTCCGATTTCAATTAATTTAGAGTTGTCTGACACCTGAGAAGTTAACTGCAATAAAGCATTTACTTTAGAAATCAGGATTTTCGGTTTGATTAATTTAACAATGTAGTCGTTTGCACCTGCCTGAAAACCGGCTAATTGTGAAAACTCTTCGCTTCTTGCAGAAAGAAAAACTATTAAAGTTTTTTGAAGTTCTTTAATTTTTCTAAGTTCCTGGCAGGTTTCGATACCGTCTTTTTCGGGCATCATGACATCCAATAAAATCAGATCCGGAACAATTTCCTTCGCTTTGTCGATACCTTCATTTCCATTAGTGGCTGTATAAATGTCGTAGCCTTCCTTTTCCAAGTTGTAAGACAGAATCTCTAAAATATCCAGTTCGTCGTCGATTAAGAGGATTTTCTTTTGGTTCATTTTTAATTTTTACGAGTCAAAGTTAATAATATTTTAATCACTGTTTAACAAAACGGGTATCGTTCACATAAAGTTAACAATTATATTCTTTTCTTAATGTTTAGTTAAGAAAAAATTAAATTTTACTAAACTACCTAACCCATAAATTCTTTATTCCTTTGCACCGAAAGAATCGAGTAAGATATAGTAAAAATGAAAAAACAAATCCACAAGAGCATTATGCTGCTTGCCTTGTTTTCCGCCGGCTATGCATTTGCACAAAGCCAGGTTCTAGAAGGCAGGGTACTGGACGAGAAAGATAACACGCCTATTGAAGGGGTAAAAATAAAGGTAAATGATCAGGAAGTAACAACTGACATTTCCGGAAACTACTCTCTGAGCCTTCCCCCTGGAACCAATTACGTCATCACGGTAACTTCTAACGGATACAACCGAAAAGAAATAAGTGAAGTTGTTGTAAAAAGTGATGCCAATACTCACCTTGATATAGTCTTAGATAAGCCTAATACGTCTGCAAAAGAAAAACAGATTGAAGGGGTTGTTATTAAATCCAACGCACGAAAAGAAACGATTGCTTCTACCATCGGTCTGCAAAGAAATGCAGGTGTTGTTTCTCAGGTGATTGGTGTGGAAGCTATTAAAAGAAGTCCGGACAGAAACACGGGTGAAGTTCTGAAAAGAGTTTCCGGAGTGAGTTTATTTGACGGAAAATATATTGTTGTAAGAGGTTTATCTGACCGTTACAATCAGGCAATGCTGAACGGCATTCAGTTATCCAGTACTGAGCCGGACAGAAAAACGTTCTCTTTCGACCTTTTTCCTGCTAACGTTATTGAAACACTGGTAATCAACAAAACATTTATTCCGGAATATACCGGAGAATGGGGAGGCGGATTAATTCAGGTAAATACTAAGGATATTCCCAATAAAAATTTCTTCAACGCGCAAGTGGGTGTAGGAGGAAATTCCATTACAATGGGGCAGGAATTTAAAATGCAGAAAGGAGGAAAGTGGGATTTCTTAGGAATTGATGACGGAACAAGAAAACTTCCTGCGGGAATGCCTGCCAAGAATTCTTTCACGCTTCTTAGTGATGCAGATAAAACGGATTATGGAAGAAAATATGTGAAAAATCTGGGGTATGATACGAATGGTTTTCCACAGAATATAAGCTTACAGCTTGATGGTGGTTTCAATACTAAAGTTTTTGGGAAAGATCTGGGAGTAATTGCAGTTTTAAACTACAGCAACAATAAAAGAAGAATTGAAACGCAAAACAGCTTCTTCACGATCAACGGAACGAAAGCAGATACCAACTTCGATTACTATACAGAAAAATATCAGAATGATGTTATTTTAGGAGGTCTCTTAAATTTAACATTGAAGCTGAATAATAATAACAAAATCTCCCTGAAAAACATTATTACCAACAATACGGTAAACCATATGTCTTTCAGAACAGGAAAAGATTTTGAATTTGATCCGGTAAACGGAACAAATATCATGGCAAGAGAGATTGGATTTAAAGAAACTACTTTCTATAACTCTACTCTTAACGGAACTCATAAGATTGATGCTCTAGGCGGTTTTACGGTTAACTGGTACGGCAGTTTCGGAATCCTGGATCAGTACATTCCGTTGTTACAGCGTTTACAGTACAATCAATATCCGGATATCAGCGGAAGCCCTTATCTGGCTTTGATCTCTAACGGTCTTTCTCAAAAATCAGGAAGTGTATTCTACTCTACACTTAGCGATTATTTATACAATGCAGGAGGTGATGTTTCCAAAACTTTCGAAATGTTCGGAGGCCAGAAACAAACCATTAAGGGAGGATATTTATTTCAGGTGAAAGACAGGGTTTACAACTCAAGACCTTTCTCTGTAAGACTTGCAGGATACAATCAGTCATTGCTTTCACAACCTTTCGAAACTATTTTCAATTCTGAAAATTTCGGTACCACAGGAAACAAGTTTACTTTCGACGAAATTGCAGGAAACCAGTACAGATATATCGCAAATACGATTTTAAATGCAGGGTATCTGCAGATGGATAACAACTTTACTTCATGGTTCAGAGCAGTTTGGGGATTAAGAGTTGAAAACTTCGATCAGTTGGTAGGAAGCACGAAAAGAAGCGACGACCGTTTTGTAAATACCCGTGTTACAGACTTTTTACCTGCTTTGAATATGACATTCAAGCTTACCAATAACATGAATTTACGTGTTGCAGGTTCACAGACTGTAGTAAGACCTGAATTCAGAGAGGTTTCTCCATTAGCTTATTATGATTTTGATTTGGGAGCTACCGTAATCGGTAATAAATATATCCAGAGAACAAAAATTACCAATGCGGATGTTCGTTGGGAATGGTATCCTAGAAACGGGGAAATTCTTTCGGTTGCAGGATTCTATAAAAACTTTAAAAATCCTATCGAATTATATTTCAACCAATCCGGAGTGGGAACCAGTAATACATTCAATTACTTAAATGTAGACAAGGCAGATGCTTATGGAGCGGAATTAGAATTCAGAAAGAAACTGGACTTTGTAAGTGCATTTAAAAACTTTACACTGGGAGGTAACTTTGCTTTAATTAAAAACAGGGTAACAGATGCTGCAACCAATGTAGACAGACCAATGCAGGGACAGTCTCCTTACACCGTAAACTTAAGCATGCAGTATGATTCTGAAAAATCCGGATGGTCTTCAACAGTACTTTTTAATATGATTGGAAGAAGAATTCTTTATGTAGGAAATGATCAGGTTCCGCCAATCTGGGAAAATCCAAGACCGCTTCTTGATTTCCAGATCGCTAAAAAACTATGGCAGAACAAGGGAGAAATTAAGCTGAATGTTTCGGATATCCTGAACCGTCATGCGAAATTCTATCATGATCTGAACAACAATAAAAAATACGACAGTGCTGATGCACTGGCAATCGACAGAGTAACAGGAACAAACTTCAGTTTAACTCTCGGATACAACTTCTAATTACAATTAAATCAATTATCTAATAAAAATAATAAGTCTTTATAACATGAAAAAATTTGTTTTATACTCTTTAATGCTTGGTACTTTAGCAACTACTGTTACAGCATGTAGAAACATAGAAGAAGATGGACAAACTATAGTTCAGAACTCAGGCAGCGGAAGCACTGAAAATCTTATTCTTTCAGGAAAGATTACTTCAAATCTTACTCTTAAAGCTAACAATATCTATAAGTTGAGAGGATTGGTATATGTAACAAACGGTGCTACTTTAACCATCGAACCGGGAACTAAAATCGTAGGGGAAGCGGATAAAAACGGAGCATTGATTATTACAAGAGGAAGTAAGATCATGGCAGAAGGTACAGCTGCGAACCCGATTATTTTCACTTCTGAAAAACCAAGTCCGAAAAGAGGAGACTGGGCAGGTCTTGTAATCTTAGGAGCTGCTCCTACCAATTCTTCTTTCAATGGTCAGGCTGGTGTAGGTGAAATCGAAGGAGGAATCAACAACAGTGAAGGTTTAGGTCTTTACGGAGGAACGAATGCAGCAGACAACAGTGGTGTATTAAAATATGTAAGAGTAGAATATGCAGGGTATGCATTTTTACCGGATAAAGAGATCAACGGAATTACTTTCGGAGGTGTAGGTAACGGAACAACTGTGGATTATGTAGAAGTTGCTTATGCAAACGATGACAGTTTCGAATGGTTTGGAGGAACGGTAAACTGTTCTCACCTTATTGCCTATAAAGGTCTTGATGATGATTTTGATACAGATAACGGTTTCTCAGGAAAAATTCAGTTCGGTATCGGCGTAAGAGATTCTCAGGTAGCAGACGTTTCAGGATCTAACGCTTTTGAATCAGACAATGACGCTAACGGATCTTCTTTAACTCCTCAAACGGGTGCAACATTCTCAAACATGACGATTATAGGACCTGTAAACTCTAATTCTACAAGTACAAATGCAGGTACAATTAACGCATTGTTCCAGAATGCATTACAAATAAGAAGAAATTCTGCGATTTCTGTATTCAACTCTGTATTCACAGGATATCCGGTAGGTTTATTTATTGATGCTACAAAAGGTACTCCTACAGACAATAACATCGGAAATTCAAGCTTAGTATTCCAAAACAATATTTTAGCAGGAAATATTACACCGTTAAAATTCGCAGGATCTACTACAACGCCTACGACTTTCTCATTAACAGATCTTACGAACTGGTATAACTCAAACGGAAATTCTACGCTGACTTATTCTGCTGACGTTAAATTAACAGGAGCTTGGGCACCGGCAGGAACAACTCCGAACTTCTCTCCAGCTTCAGGATCTCCATTATTAACAGGAGGTGTATTTACTCATCCAAAGTTAAGCAGCTGGTTTACGGCAGTAACTTACAGAGGAGCTGTTAAAGATGCTACCGATACTTGGTACGCAGGCTGGACAAACTACAATTTGTAATAGTAATTAGTTTCTTCATATTAAATTCAAAAGCGGCATCGGAAAAAATTTTCCGATGCCGCTTTCATGAGTAAGTAAATTTAATTCAGCAAAAAATACCATTGGGAAAATAAGAAGAAAAATGGTAATTTGGTCTTTTCAAATAAAACACAGATCTTTAAAAATCTGTTTAAAGAAGTAAAATCTAAAAACATTATGAAAAACCGCTTTCAGCATATTTTAGCAGCCCTTATTATAAGTACCTCACTTGTTGTTCATTCCTGTAATAAAGAAGATGATGACGTTGCCACTATTCCGGTGGTAGGGATTGCAAAAGATCCAGGTAATTTCAAGGGGGAGGTTACCAGTGGACAGGTTGTAACACTGGATGCCACAAAAGTATACGTACTTAACGGTGCTGTTACTGTAAAAAACGGAGGAAAACTTGTTATTCCGGCGGGAACGCGAATTGTTGCCACAGCGGGTGCAGCATCTTATCTTCTGGTGCAGCAGGGAGGGCAGCTCTTTGCAAACGGAACCCTTAATTCACCCGTTTCTTTCCGTTCTTCTACAGAAACTTCCGGAAGCTGGGGCGGCGTTGTTATCTGCGGAAAAGCTCCTGTAAATACCGGTGCAGCCAATACTTCTGAAATTTTAAATTCTGCTTACGGAGGAACTTCGGCAACAGATAATTCCGGTTCTCTGACATATGTAAAAATCGAAAATGCAGGAATCACTTTTTCTACCAGTGTAAAATTCAACGGACTTTCTCTTTTTGGAGTTGGCAGCGATACAAAAGTTGAGAATGTTGCTTTGATTAATAGTGCTGAAGACGGAATCCAGATGTACGGAGGAACGGTAAATCTTTCCAATATCGTCTCCATCGGAAGCGAGGATGATGCTTTTGTATGGACAGACGGATGGATCGGAACCGCTACCAATATTTTCACTAAAAGAAAAACAAACGGTTCTGGAAATACTGCAATAAAAGGGCTTAACAATGCTTCGAATACTGCAGCAACTCCGGTCTCAAAACCTACTATTAAAAATGTAACGCTTTTGGGCGGAACCTCCGGAGAATCCAAAGCCATCAGATTATATTCCGGAACGTATGCTAGTTTTGAAAATGTAGTGGTTTCTAACTGGACGAACGGATTTTCTATTGAAAGTGATCCTACTGTAACTTATTTTAACGGACAAAGTAAAATTAAAGATGCCTTTTTTGATACGAACGTTACGAATAAAGTAACTGCCACTTCTACTTCCGGCTCTACAGTAACACTTTTAAGCAATACCTACAACGAGAAATCGGATGCTTTAGGTGCAGGAAACAAATTGGGAAATCCGGCTTGGGCAATCGGCTGGTCTACTTTACAGTAAAAAGTTTATGGTCTAAAATAAAAACATCGGCTTCAGATAAATCTGAAGCCGATGCTGTTTCAACAAAGGATTGAAATCATCGATCCTTTAATATTTTTTCAACTAAGAATATTCGAATTTTCTAACTGCTTCCAGCGTCATATCTATTTCTCTGTCTTTAATCGCATCACTGATGAAATAAGTCTCATAACCGCTCGGCGGAAGATAAACTCCGTTTTGCAGCATCTGATGGAAGAAATTATTAAACAATGCATGATTGGCTTCCTGTGCTTCATCAAAATTAGAAACACTGTTGATATGGAAGAAAACTGACATCATCGATCCTTTTCTGTTGATTTTGTGGGCAATTCCTTTTTCGTTTAAAATTTTGCCGATTTCAAAATCTAAGGTTTCTGTTGTTTTTGCCAGTCTGTTGAAAAATTCAGGATCATTTTTAATTAACTGTAAAGTTTTCAGTCCGGCTCTCATGGCTAACGGATTTCCGCTTAATGTTCCTGCCTGATAAACACCTCCTTTTGGAGCCAGATGATCCATAATTTCGTTTCTTCCTGCAAAAGCACCTACCGGAAGTCCGCCTCCGATTACTTTTCCGTACGTTACCAGATCTGCTTTTACATTGTACAATTCCTGAGCTCCCCCGAAAGCAAGTCTGAAACCCGTCATCACCTCATCAAAGATTAATAAAGCTCCGTTTTCATCACAGATTGTTCTTAACTTCTGAAGGAATTCATTTTCCGGCAGAACACAACCCATATTTCCGGCAACCGGCTCAATAATGACTGCTGCAATTTCACCCGGATTATGTCTGAAAAGATCTTCAACCTGTTCAAAATCATTATATCTTGCCAGTAAAGTATCTTTTGCTGTTCCAGCCGTTACACCCGGTGAATTCGGATTTCCGAAAGTTGCAGCACCGCTTCCCGCTTTTATCAGAAATGAATCTGAATGACCGTGATAACAGCCTTCAAATTTTATAAATTTATCTCTTCCTGTAAAGCCTCTTGCGAGTCGGATCGCGCTCATACAAGCTTCCGTACCGGAAGAAACCATTCTGATCTGATCTACATTCGGAACGTTTTCTGTAATGAATTTTGCGATTTCCGTTTCCAGTTCTGTCGGAGCTCCGAAAGAGAATCCTTTCTCAGCCTGAATTTTTAATTCCTCTAAAACTTCGGGATGTGTATGTCCTAAAATGGCAGGTCCCCACGAATTGATGTAATCGATGTACGTATTGTCATCCGCATCCGTAAGATAGGCTCCTTTTGCAGATTTCATAAAAACAGGCACTCCTCCTACAGATTTGAATGCTCTCACCGGAGAATTTACCCCTCCCGGAATGTATTTGTAAGCTTCTTCGAATAAAGCTGAACTTCTTTGGTATTTCATATGTAGTTGTTGGTTAACAGTTTATAGCTGTTAGTTTTAACCATCAACCAACAACTATAAACCATCAACGAAAATTAATTTCTGGGTTTTTTATCAATCAAATAAATTACTTGTCCGGCAGAAGGTTTCTGTCCTTCATCCATTCTGTTTTTAGCATATAATTTATTTAATTTAATTCCGAATTTCTGGGCGATATCATGCATATCTTCACCGGCTTCGGCTTTGTAGGTTGCAGTATTTCCGTCTGAGTTTTTAGATTCAAGGAAAATAATTTCATTTTTCTTCAGGACATCACTTTCCAGTTCATTCCATTTCATCAGTTTGCTTTCACTGATTTTGAATTTTTTGGCAATGAATTCTACGTTAGTATCTTCAGGAATGATGATGTATTTTAATCCGTCATTCGGATGACTTTTAATTAAAATGGTATTCAGAATTTCTGCTTTTGTTTTAATTCTTTCCACTCTTTTCTGTTGCTGAGCGTAAGAAGTCTGTTTGTAAGGAACTTCAACGGTTACAGGTTCTTTTACTTTTCTTGTATATTTTTCAGGTTCCAGCTGAGCCATGAAAGTTCTGTCGTCTTTCAGATCCGGATACAGTTTCAGAACGGCGTATAAAGCTTCTTTTGAATTGGTATTGTCGAATTCGTACAATTTATACCTTTCAATTTTTCCGATTAATATGGAAGCGTAGCGGGGATTTGTTGCATAACCTGCTTTTTTAAGACCTGTTGCCCACGCTTTGTAATCTTTCATATCTAAATTGAAAAGATTGGCGTAATACTTCCTTGTTGATAAAAAGATAGAATGATCTTCATACGACTGTCTCGGATCGTCATAAACCCGGAAACATTCGTTCGGAGCATCATCGGTATGCTTCATGGTTTTTCCGGTCCAGTCTTCCTTACATTTAATACCGAAATGGTTTTTGCCTTCCAGAGCCAATCGGCTTTGTCCGCCTCCTGTTTCCAAAAGTCCCTGTGCAAGCGTGATGGAAGCAGGAATTTTATATTTTTCCATTTCCTCCACTGCATATTTTGCAAACTTCTGGATGTACTGATCTTCGGTTGCCCAGGTTTGGGCTGAGAATTTTGATAAAACTAAAAGGCTTACGATGGTGAAAAGTCTTTTCATGTTTTTCAATTTAGATTATATAATTAAATTTCTGTTCTGTTTTTCTAAAAGCAAATTGGCTCCTTCAATCCCCTGCAAACCGCCGGTGTGGAAGCACAAAATTTTGCTGTTCTCAGGAAAATAATCTTCATCTATCAATTCGAAAATTTTCTGCATCATCTTTCCTGTATAGACCGGTTCCAGCGGAATTCCGTATTTCTCTCTAAAATCATTGATAAAACGGATATTTTCATCCTTTATTTTACCATAACCTCCAAAACTTGAATTTATTAGATCAAAATTTTTCTTAGAAGTTAGTTCTGAAATTTTATTTTCCAGCGAATCGTCATCAACCGCTTTAAATCCTATAACTTTCTGATTTTCTTCACTGAATTTTAAAATTCCTGCAACCGTTCCTCCTGTTCCGACTGCGGTGCAAAGATAATCAAAATCTTTTGTATCGTCATTCAGCATCATTTTTACACCTTGTACAGCGGCTTCATTGGTTCCTCCTTCCGGTACGATAAGCGCTTCAGGAAATTCTTTTTGTAAAAATTCAGTCAGTTTTTCTTTGTGGCGGTATTCTTCGCGGGTTACAAACTGCAGATTCATCCCGTTTCTTTTAGCAAAAAGTAAAGTCGGATTGTCGCGCCATTTATCTTTCAGCTCCTCTCCTCTTATAATTCCCAAAGTCGGAATTCCAGCTAAATTTCCGACTGCAGAAACCGCAGAAATATGATTTGAAAATGCACCACCAAAAGTAATGATGTAGGGTTTTTCAGGATTTCCTGAGAGATAATTATTAATATTGAAAAAAAGCTTCCAGTATTTATTTCCTGAAATCTGCGGATGGATTAGATCTTCCCTTTTCATAAAAAGTTTTACCTTTTTATCAATGGGAATTTCCTGAATCGGGATTTTTTCGGATGGAACATTTAATACCATTTAGGCTGAATCTTTTTTACAAAAATAGTGTTTTTTGGGTGTTTAGTCTTGCTTTGGACAGGTGAGGTTTATCATTGAAGATAAAAATGGGTAATTTTATTTTTACTTATTTAACCACCCCGTCAAAAATTCTTTCGAATTTTCGCCACCCCTCCAAAGGAGGGGAATTTTATCTCGAATTACCGGAAATCTAATCTCTCACAACCATTGTCCGTTAACCATTCCTGATTTTAAAGGTATTTTCGAAAACTCCAGAACTTTCTTTTCCTGAGATAATTCAGATTAAGTTCATTGGAATAGGCTTCTCTTTCAAAGGAGATTCTTTTGTACGCCTGATAACTGTCTTTCAGTTTAAAAAACCAGTAGTAATATTCGATTACATAAAAAATGTAGAAAAAAATGATGAGCATTTCCAACTGTTGCCTTAAATGTATTTTTTCATGATTAATCAATATTTTATTTTTCTTATCTTCGGGATTCCTAATGAAGATAAAAGGGAACAGAGCAATGCCGTTGATTTTTAATTTTTTTAAAGGCTTTTGGCATATAATTATCATACTAACAAATATAAAGTTTTTTGACTTAGAGATTTAACCTATGGCACTTTTTGACATCAAAGAAGGTGAAGACTTTTACTACAACGAGGAGGGTTATAAAGTTTTTACGGAAAAGTTTCATCTGAAGAGAGGACATTGCTGTAAAAGTGGCTGTAGACATTGTCCTTACGGATACGATAAAAAGACCGATACATTTATTAAAAACGATAAAAAAAATAAATAAAATGAAGCGATATATCTTCTTACTGTTGGCTTCGGCTACTTTGGGTTTAACGTCTTGCAGTCCTTTCAACGTACGTTCTGACTATGCGGACACGGCAAATTTTAATTCATACAAAACTTATAAATTAAGAATTGATGATTTAAAACTAAATGATATTGATAAAGACAGAGTTTTGAATGAGCTTTCGAGACAGCTTCAAAGCAAAGGTCTTCAATCCGGAGAAAATCCTGATCTGATTGTAAATGTAAAAGCCAACCATAAAAAAGTAACGGACGTTACCACCACTTCACCTTACGGAGCCTGGGGTTGGGGCGGACCTTTCGGATGGGGAATCGGCATTAACAGAACATGGACGAGCAATTATAATGAAGGGGCAATTATTGTGGATCTGGTAGATGCTAAAACCAATAAACTTGTTTGGCAGGGAATCGGAAGCGGAATTTCTGTTGACAGACCTAAAGCGAAACAAAAGCAAATTCCTGAGATCATGGCAGAGATCATGAAGAATTATCCTCCGATGAAATAAGATATAAATCAATCAAATATATAAGAAAGTCAATGCAATTACTGCATTGACTTTATTATTGAATTAATGATGTCTGGTTCCTTTATGATAATAGCCGACGTTTTGTGGATGGGCATCGTAATTTTTCTGAATCCTTTCATTCCGGAAATTTCGGTTTACAGATTTTTCTGAAATTTCAGCGG
>NZ_JBBCQL010000138.1:0-11917 GCF_037149975.1 Chryseobacterium sp. VD8
AACCAGCTTCTTTTTCAGCAGCTTTCCTTGATATTTCCCGGTAATAATGAATTTTATTATTTCGATAATAAGAATATGAACATGGCTGCAGATATGGTTCGTGCAACCGAACTTTTGGATGGAGTTAACCAGACTTATCTTCATCCGGTCTGGGCTTTCCCGCTGAATTATCAGTATCAGCCGGACGTTAACGGCGCGTGGTATTACCGTAGAAATGATCTGGGAAGAGAGAGGGATGCTACGAGAGAAGCAGATTATTCATGGGTACATTTTTACCTTGATTCTGAGCCGGTCGACAAAGAAATTTTTGTTTTGGGAGGGTTCAATAATTTCAAACCAGGCAAAGAAAACCAGATGCAGTATGATGAGACATTAAAAAAATATGTGGCAAAAATATATCTGAAGCAGGGGTTTTACAACTATATTCTGGCAACAAAAAATCCCGATGGAAGACTTAATTTCGGTGAAGTGAACGGTAATTTCTGGCAGACGGAAAATCTTTATCAGGCATTTTTATATTATGCCCCTTTCGGAAGAAATTACGATGGATTAATGGGGTATGGCGAATTCAGAACTCCGGTGAGATGATTTTATAGCCGATTGATTTCATGCAAAAATAGTAATGTCATTTTTTATTTATAAAAGCTAAAAAAACCTCACAGATAAATCCGTGAGGTTTGAATATAATAATAGTCTGGAAGTTTTGGTGATTATGTTTTGAATACAGCGGTTATTAAAATGTTTTCTTCATCTTCAAAAAGATAATGGATATTTACTGGGAAATCATGCATTGTTTCCACGAGAGTTTCCTGAATCTTTTTTCTCTCTTTTTTTGAAATTCCATTTACACATTCTTTTAATTCTTCTAAAAAATCAGTTCCTTTATATTCTTTTTCCGCATTAAAAACTCTCATAAGCAGTCTTATGTCGTTTTTGGCAATAGAAGAGAGTAATACATTCATTGTTTAGGCACAGTACTTTTTCAGCTCCGAGATATTTTCGTAGAAGTCTAGTTTAGTGTCGGGATTTTCTCTGTGAAACTGAATTCTATATAAAATTTCGTCCAGATAAAATTGCGATATCGCTGTTTTATTTTTCATTTCAAGGCTTTCTACCATCTTCGCAAAAGTTTCCAGCATTTCCGGATTTAAGTTTTCGATTTTATTTTTTAGAATTTCGGCAGTTGCATTCATCTGATCTGTCTTTTTAATTAGCAATGTGATTTTATAGGGTAAAGTTAATAAAAAATATTTATTTTCAAAATATTTGATATTTAAAAAAGGGGGGCTTTTGTTTATTTTTTAATTTTTTTTAAAAATTTTAAATTTTTTAAGGGGGGTGTAAATGTGATTTTAAATTTTTAACATTATCTTGAATTTCTAGCCTTTTCTTGTATAATTCATACATTTTTGAATTATAATGCCCTACATAGTGAAAAAAATAATTCATAAATTAATTATTTATGTTAAATATTTTAACATAAAATATGTTTAATGATTAAATTTTACATTAAAGAAGTTGTTTATTGTAAAATTGTGATTATGATTTTTTTGCTGATTTATAAATTCTATTAAATATTTAATATTTATTTCGTTAATTTGGTATAAATCTTTTGTTAATTAAATTTAAAACCAATAAATATTTATTATGAAAATGAAATTTATCTTAGTGTCAAGTGTTGCTGTATGTTCTTTTGTTTTCGGACAAAATGTACCGTCTAAACTAATTCCGGCTAAAGACGGACTGCATGCAGATTTTATGAGATTCGAAAAAGACAGACCTGCTTTTCAGGGCAGTCCGGTTTTATTTGATGAAACTTCACAAAGACTATCCCAAGCTCAGGGTCGCAAGTTGGGTTTTGAAAAAGATCAGTTGGGATTTGAAACGCACAGATTTCAGCAGACCATCGATGGAATTCCTGTAGAATACGGGATGATGGCTGTACAGACCAAAGACGGCAAAATTGTAGGAGAATCCGGAAAATGGATTGTTAAGACTCCTAAAAACTTAGAAAAAAGTGCTAAAATTTCCGAAAGCATCGCATTACAGAACGCGATGGCATTTGTAGGCGCAGATTCTTACAAATGGCAGAATAAAGAAGAGGAAGAATTTATTAAAAAAGAATCAAATGATGCCAGTGCATCTTTCGCTCCTAAAGGAGAAGTGGTTTATTATTCTGATCCTGCTGATGATAAAATGAAGGATTTGAAGCTGGCTTACAAATTCGACATCTATGCTGAAAAGCCATTAAGCAGACAATATGTTTTTGTAGACGCAAAAGACGGTAAGGTATTGGGAGTTGATGCAATTATCCACGAAGTTAATACCCCGGGAACAGCTGTTACAGGTTACAGCGGAACCAGAAGCATCGTTACAGATTCTTATAACGGAAGCTACAGATTAAGAGAAACAGGAAGAAACGGCGGAACGGCTGTTCAGACTTTTGACCTTAAAAAAGGAACCAACTATGCTTCGGCAGTAGACTTTACAGATGCGGATAATACATGGAATAACGTTAATACCAACAAAGATCAATATGCAACTGATGCGCATTGGGGAGCAGAAATGACGTTGGATTATCTGTATACTAAATTCGGAAGAAAGAGTATCGATAACAATCATTTTGCAATAAAATCGTATGTGCATTACTCTACCAATTATTTTAATGCCTTCTGGGACGGAACCAGAATGACGTATGGTGACGGAAGTTCCACAACAAACGGAGGAAAACCTCTTACAGCTTTGGATGTTTGTGGTCACGAAATCACTCACGGGATGACTTCTAAAACAGCAAATCTTGCTTATCAGAGAGAATCAGGAGCTTTAAATGAAGGCTTTTCCGATATCTTTGGAAATTCAATAGAGCGTTGGGCAAGACCTACACAAAATAGTTGGAAATTAGGAGAAGATTTCAGCTATGTAATCAGAGACATGGCAAACCCGAATGCTTACGGACAGCCGGATACTTATCTTGGAACGTACTGGAAAGCAACTACTACAACAGGTTGTGCAAGTCCTACTCAGACCAATGATTACTGTGGAGTTCACACGAATTCAGGAGTTCTTAATTTCTGGTATTATTTATTAGTAACCGGAGGAACCGGAACTAATGATAAAGGATTTGCTTACAATGTTACAGGAATCGGTCTGGATAAAGCGGCAGCTATCGCTTACAGAACACTTACAACATATTTATCCTCTTCTTCCACTTATCTGAATGCAAGAACGTATTCTCTTCAGGCTGCTGCAGATTTATACGGTGCAGGAAGTGCTGAAGTTACTCAGGTTACCAATGCATGGAATGCTGTGGGAGTAGGAGGCGGAACGTCTGCTGCAGGAAAAACTGCCGCTTCAGATGCTTCATTATACACAATAAGTCCAAATCCGGCAACCGATAAATTTACCGTATCATTTGAAGGTAAAGAAGGAAGCGGAGTAGTAGAAGTAATGAGCTTGACGGGTAAAAGAGAAATTTCCGAAAAAGTGAAATTAACAGACGGAGCGAACAGAGTGGAAATTCAGCTTCCGGATAATATGCTTCCTGGTATTTATGTAGTAACTGTAAATGGACAAAAAGCAGGAAACTTAATTAAAAAATAACAGTAGTAATATCATAATTAAAAAAAGTAAGACCATAGGATTTTCCTGTGGTCTTCTTTATTATGTTAATATCAAAAAGATTATTATACGAGGTAAAACTCATGAAGCTTTTCTTCGCAAAGTGTTTTTACCACTTCAAACCATCGGTCTTCATCATTAAGACACGGTATGTAATGGAAACTTTCTCCGCCGCCGTGTAAAAACTGCTCTTTTCCTTCCACTGAAATTTCTTCCAGTGTTTCCAGACAGTCTGAAACGAAAGCCGGACAGACAATTGCCAGATTTTTCACTCCTTTCTTAGGGATGGTTTCCAGTGTTTCATCGGTGTAAGGTTCGATCCATTTGTCTTTTCCTAATCTCGACTGGAAAGAAACAATGGTTTTTTCCTTTGGAAGATTCAGTTTTTCAATTACCAGATTGGTTGTTTTGAAACATTGGTGACGGTAGCAAAACGTATGACTCGGATTGCTTTCTCTGGAACAGCAGTCGTTCAGATTACACGTTTTCGTTGGATCGGTTTTATAAATATGTCTTTCCGGAACTCCGTGGTAAGAAAACTGAAGCGCATCAAAATTTTCAGGAAGTTTTTCTCTGATGCTTTCCGCTAAACAGTTGATGTAAATATCACGATCGTAAAAAGGCTGAATATAATTGATCTTTACCTTCGGAAACTTTTGTTTTCTTACTTCTTCTGCTTTTTCCACCACCGTTTCTGTGGTACTCATTGCATATTGAGGATACAGCGGGAAAAGTACAATCTCGGAAACCCCCTGATCTACCAGCTTCTGAATTCCGGCTTCAATACTCGGCTGCGCATATCTCATCCCGATTTCCACAGGAACATCCACCACTTTCTGAAGTTTCTTCTGAATTTTTTCTGTGATCACGATAAGCGGCGAACCTTCGTCTGTCCAAACCGTTTTATAAGCTTCCGCAGATTTTTTCGGTCTTGTGTTCAGGATAATTCCCTGTACCAGAAGCGCACGGAAGAACCAGCGGTAGTCGATCACTTTTTCATCCATCAGGAATTCATCCAGATATTCTCTTACATCATTTACTGCCGTAGACTTCGGCGAACCAAGATTTACTAATAAAATTCCTTTCATAAAATATAAATAATGAGCAATGGGTAACGAATAATTAAAATATTACTGATTGCTTATGTTTTTTATCCGTTTACAGCTTCCACTTTTTCTACTAAATCCGGAACAAACTGTTTCAAAATATTTTCAATTCCGCCTTTTAGCGTAGCTGTTGAGCTTGGACATCCGGAACAGGCACCCTGTAAAAGCATTTTTGCGGTTTTATTTTCTTTGTCATATTCCATTAAAGAAATTTTTCCGCCGTCGTTTTCTACTGCAGGAGCTACATATTCATTTAAAATATCTGAGATTTTCTGTTCGTCGTCTGTATATTCTCTGTTGATGATTTTTTCAACAGGATTTTCATGCTTTTGAGCCTCAATATTTGAAATTTCGCCGCCGTTCTGTAGGTATTCTGCAATTAATGCACGAACCGTCATCATTACCTGATGCCATTCCACAGAATTGTCTCTCGTAACTGCTACAAAATTATCTGAAATGAAAGCTTCCTTCGCAAAATCAAATTCATTGAAAATTGCCTGAGCCAAAGGAACGCCTTCAGCTTCCTCTCTTGATTTTACTTCTACAAAACCTTCAAGCAATAATTTGTTCGAAACAAATTTCATGACATTCGGGTTCGGAGTCATTTCCGCATAAATCTGGTACATTTCTTTCTTCTTCTGAAGATAAATTCTCGGGTTTGCAAGCAATTCATCCTCAATTACATTTTTAATGCTTTCTGCCACATGTTCCCATTCTACCGTATCCTGTTTGGCAACTGCCACAAAATTTGCCGTAATGAAAATTCTTTCCACAAACGGATAATTGAAAAGTTCCTGAGCAATCGGAATTTCTGAAATATCTGAATCTCTGTCCAACTCCAAAGATCCCGGAATGAGATTGTAATCTGCTACAAATTTCATCACTTTCGGGTTTTCGGTTGGCTCTATAAGTATCGTACGCATTTTTTCTTTAAATTTGAGATACAAAAATACGCATAAGAAGTGGATTGAAGAAAATGGATAGTTAGATTTTTGCTATTAGTGTTATTATTGATTTGAATCCATGAATTTCAGTTATAAAATTTCCTTATTTAATATTCTCGCTCTGATACTCTTCATTTTTGCTATGTATACAGCTTGTAGAACGGAAGGGGAGTTTTTGCTTTATGGAGTGGTTTTGTTTTTTGGAATCTTTGTTCCTATTTTATTGTTAATCATTGATTTTGGATTTCAATATGTTATTAAAAGTAAACTAACCGTTCTTTTTTTAGAAATGATAGTATCAGTGATAGGAGGACTGCTCATTTATCTTTATGTGTCACTTTTAAATTTGTTAAATTAACACTACATACATATGGCTTTAATAAAAGAACTTTTAGGTAAAACACCACAAATAGGAGAAAATACTTTTCTGGCAGAAACAGCAACAATCATTGGCGATGTTACCATGGGAAAAGACTGCAGCATTTGGTACAATGCGGTGATTAGAGGAGATGTTCATTACATCAAAATGGGGAATAAAGTAAATGTTCAGGATAATGCAATGTTACACTGTACCTATCAGAAACATCCTCTGAATATCGGAAATAATGTATCTATTGGTCACAACGCAATTGTTCATGGTTGTACTATTAAAGACAATGTGCTTATCGGAATGGGAGCGATTGTAATGGACGACTGTCTTGTGGAAGAAAACTCAATCATTGGAGCAGGTTCTGTGGTAACGCAGGGAACCCACGTGAAATCAGGAGAAGTCTGGGGCGGCGTTCCGGCAAGAAAAATCAAAGACATCAATTCGCAGCTTCTGGAAGGAGAAGTGAACCGAATTGCAGATAATTACGTAAAATATTCTTCATGGTATAAAGAAAACGTGAAAAATGTGGAAGGATAAATTTTAATTCAATAATGGATGGTGAATTTTGCTTCGCAAGTAAATTTTTCACAGTAAATTTAAATTCATAAAAATAAAAAGCATTGCTGAAATTTTCAGTAATGCTTTTTTATCCTTAGTGAAATTCCTGATAGAATTTTATAATAGTTTTTTAATAAATCAGTTCGGCTTTACCTTTTATACATTTAATCGCTGTTGGAGGATTCACCATCATGCAGTCCGACATAATTCCGTATTTCTGGTTAAATGCTTTTACTTTTTCTGTATAATCATCAATTCTGTTTAAAATACTTTCCTCCATTTTTTTAGGATAGGCAATATAGAATTGAGGTCCGCCGCAGGATTTAGCGCCCATCGGAGCAAAAGCCCATTCAGTTGCATCCGTACATTTTTCTTTCGTAACTTCAGATTCAATGGAAACCCGAATTCTGTCGAGCTGTGCCTGATCGTATTTCTGGCTGCTTTCATCGGCAGGTCTTTCGGCGATATCCTGAGGAAGATTGGCGTTTGCTTCTTTTGCGGTTCCACACGAAACTAATATTACAGAAACACTGAATAATACAGCAGAAATATAAGAAAGAGGTTTTAGCATAATAACTTTTTTCTGTTTCAAAATTTTCAAAACTTATGCCAAGATAAGGATTTTAAGTTTCATTTCCGTAATTTTGACAACGATGAACAATCATTTTTTTGACTTAATAGAACATACCAACCGAAGCGTATTTTTAACGGGAAAAGCAGGAACAGGAAAGACGACTTTCCTCAACGATTTTGTAAAGCGTACCAGAAAAAAACACATCGTTGTTGCTCCTACAGGAATTGCAGCCATTAATGCAGGTGGTGTAACCATTCATTCTATGTTTGGACTGCCGCTAAGAACGTTTTTACCGACTACGGAAAGAATTGATACGAGTCTGGCAAATAATATTGCAGACCTGATGCCTCATTTCAAATACAGAAAAGATAAGCTTAAACTTTTGCGGGAAGTAGAAGTAATCATTATTGATGAGGTTTCCATGCTTCGATCTGATGTTCTGGATATGATGGATTTTTCTCTGAGGTTTATCCGTAGAAATAATCAGCGTTTTGGAGGCGTTCAGATGTTTTTCACCGGAGATTTGTATCAGCTTCCGCCGGTTGTGAGGGATGAGCATATTCTTAAAATGTACTACAATTCGCCTTTCTTTTTTGATAGTCATGCGATTAAGGAAATCCCTTTGATTACCATAGAACTTACCAAAGTTTACCGTCAGTCAGATGAAGATTTTCTTGCCATTCTGAATGCCATCCGTGACGGAGATATTGCGAATATAGATTTTGAAAGGCTAAATGAAAGATATGATCCGGATTTTAATTCCGGAGACGAACCTTATGTTTATCTCTGTTCGCACAATAAAATGGCAGACGATATCAATCAGGAAAAACTCGACGAAATAAAAATAACGTCCAAAACCTACGAAGCGAAACTTTTCGGAGAATTTAAAGAAAATCAGTTCCCAAACGAACAGTTTTTAGACCTGAAAATAGGAGCGCAGATTATGTTTATCCGAAATGATATTTCCGGAGAAAAAAGATATTTCAACGGAAAGTTGGGCGAAATTTCTGCGTTGGACGAAAACGAAATTAAAGTAATTCTGGATGGAAGCGAAAGGGAAATTACCGTAAAGCGTGAAGTCTGGGAACAGAAAAAATATTTTCTGGATACCGATAAAAATATCAAAGAAGAAGTTTTGGGAAGTTTCGAACAGTTTCCGATAAAATTAGCATGGGCGGTTACCATTCATAAAAGTCAGGGTTTAACCTTTGACCGCGTGATTATTGATGCCGGAAAGAGTTTTACAGCAGGACAGGTATATGTTGCTTTATCGCGTTGCCGTACTTTGGAAGGGATTGTTCTGAAATCTAAAATTACGCCTGAAGTTATCTTTAAAGACAACAGAATCCTTCATTTTCATTCCGATACAGTTGCCAATGATCAGGTAGAAGGGATTTTAAATAACGAAAAATACGATTACAGCATCAGGAAAGTGCTTCGTGCGGTCGATTCTCAATGGCTTTTAAAAGAAATTGAAGACTGGAACAATCTTTCAATCGTAACGAAAAGTCTGGATCATCTTAAAACGAAGCAATTATATAATCAGTTAAAACCTGAAATCGTTAATCTCGGCAAGATATTCGAAAAACTGGAAAGGGTTATTTCCCAAAAGGTGAATAATTTCATTGAGCAGAAAGAAGAATGGTCTGAAATTGAAAGCAAAACCAAAGGTGCGGTGAACTTCTTTTTTACCGCAATCAGAGATAAGGTTTTCAGTCCGCTGAAAGATTTTTATGCTGAAATTAAAGGAACAAAAGGTCTGAAACAGTATAACGAAGATTTCCGGGTTTGGCTGGAAGATATTGAAGAATATTTAAACAGTTTAAAGGAAATTCACTTGCTGGAAACCAAGCTTCTGGATGAGATCAACAACAAGGAAGTGACTATGAAAGTCGCAAAAGTTCCGTCTCAGGTTCTCACGTTCCAGTTGTTTGAGCAGGGAAAAACCATCGGGGAAATCGCTCTGGAAAGAGGTTTGGTGAAAGAAACCGTGATCGGTCATCTCGCGAAATTTGCAGAACAGGGATTGCTCGATATTTCAAGAGTGGTCACTTCAGATAAAATAAAAGCCTTTGAAGATATTTTCTACAAAGATCCCAAAGAAACTTTAACGGAGTGGAAAAATGTTCTCCCAAGTGATTTTGAATTTAATGAAATCAGGATTCTGATCAATCATTTTAATTATCTGAGGGAGAAGAATCAATAAATATTGCTGATGTATAAATCACAAACCTCACAGGTTTTTAAAACCTGTGAGGTTTTTTATCATAATTTTTTTTTGGAAGAATAAATTCCTGATGAATTTTTGTATTTTTAGGTGTTAAATCCTCATCACAATGAAATATCTATTTACTTTTTTGTTTGCCTTTTTACTGAATGCAGATCACGATTCCAAATTCAATTACGATCTCCTCATTGGTTCATGGTCGCAGAAATCCATTGCGAACAGCAATTCTACCGGAATATTCACCTTTAAAAAAGACAGTACGGCAAGTCTTGAAATGATCGATCAGGTTTCCAACGGAATGATTGGCGGAATGACCGGTCCTTATAAAATTGAAAAAACCAAAGGAAATCTGAAAATTACGTTACTGGGAAAAGAAAAAACATTTGAAATTCAGGAACTGACTAAAGATGTTTTGGTGATTCAGAATAAAATGGAAGGTAAAGAAAAACAGGTTTTTAAACGGCACATTGATAAATAGCTTTAATTTAAGATTGTCATAAAAACGCCTTTATGATCACTCACCACATTTTTATCCACAAAAATTCCGTATTCTGTATCGTCTGAAAAAACTTTCGGAATCACAATATGATCAATATTTTCTTCAATTTCTGAGGTAGAATTGATTAAGTTTAATTCTTTAAATAGACTTTTTAAAGTTTCCGTTGTGCTGGAACTGATTGAAAATCGTTCTTCACCTTTTCTGAATGATGTATTAAAATCACCAACGATAAAAATATTTTTGTTCTCTGCATAAATTTTTCGACAATCCTGAATCGTATTCTGTAATTCGATATCCACAAAAGGTTTTCGGTTAAACCAAGTTCCGATAATCGTACAATAGAAAACAATTTTTCCCAATTCTGTTTCAAATTCCAAAGCGAGATTGGTTTTATCATCTGCCACAGCATATTTTTTCGAATAAGGAATTTTAGAGTACAAAACTGTCCGGAAAGCTTTTTCTCCTTTTAAATATTCCGAATAATTGAGATTTTCATAAACGGTGTTCTCAGGAATCGGCGAACAGAGATATTGATACGGAAAATTTTGAAGATCAAGATCAATGGCTTCCGTGAGAATAAGAAAATCGAAATCAAACTGATTAAGAAATTCCGCGGTTCCTGAAGGTTTCTTTTTTCTTGCCCAATCGATGTTGAGGGTTGCGACTTTCAATATTCCCTGTTTAAAATTAATTTCCGTTGATTGTTGTCATAATAACTTGCATAACGACTTGTATCTTTGAAGAATATTTCTTCATTTTCTATTTCATTAAATCTTTGCTTATCGGTCTTAGCAAAATCAATTACCGTAAATGTATTTTCATCTAAAACAGTAAAATCAACGAGTTTTAAATATTCAGGAACAGATTTTCTGTCGATCATAATCTTTCCGCCGCCAAGTTGATGTCTGTTCTGTCCATTTTTCTTCACTCCGGAAACCCAATATTCTTCACCTGTTTCAATATCAAAATGATTTCCCGAAATGCCGGGAATTTTGAGCTTTTTAAGAGCCTTATTATTGAAATATACCGTTTGTCCGGATTTTGAAAATTCAACCCAACCAATCCACGCAGATCCGTGATGACCGGAAGATTTGTTTTCGATATACCTTATTTTCGGTTTCATGGCTTTTGAAATTTATTTTAAATCTGAGTATTTAATTTCTTTTTTTAGATTGTATTTTTGAAGTAAATCTGAAATTATATCGAAAAACCATTGTGGAGCTTTTGGACTTACGATAATTTCTTCAATTAGGGTATTAACATCAACATCTAAATATTTTCCAAATTGATTTTCTTCTTTTGACCAATCATACTCTAGTCCAGATTCAAAAGGTACTTTATAAATCAATCTTATTTCTTTTTCGTAATCATAATGAATACTCTTATGAATTATGGGGTAGTTCATATTTCCTAATTGCATTTTATCTTTTTTATAATCAAGATATTTAATTTCACTTAACTGTATTTGTTCATCAGTGTCTTGAAAAGCAGCTTTTAATCTCTCAATATTAGTTGTTATCATAACTCCTTTGGATAAATCTGAATAAATTTTCCACAATGCATATGATTCTGAATTGTATTTATTCCAACAAGAAACACAAACTAATTTTTTATATTTCTCTTTGGCTTCTTTTTCTTCAGCTATTTTTTGTTCTACATGCTCTTCAACACTAGTGCTAATAATATCTAATAAATGATTTTTAGTAAAATATGTATACCATTCTTTATAATCTTTAGCTGTAAGTTCAGGAACTGTTCCTTCATAGTTATCTTCAAATTTATCTAGTCGAGAAAAGTATAGTCTATTTGTTTGAATTAGTGAAAGAAACTTGACTAAATCTAAATACCTTACTATTTTATAATTATCTGAAGGAAAATATACTGGAGCAGTTTTAGTTGTGGGTATTTCAATTGGCATTGTAGTTTTTTAGTAAATATAAATAATTTTAAACCTAAAGCTATAGAGAATTTAAAATTTGATAAGTTTTAGTTATTCATAGTTTTTCCCTGAACCTCACCAT
>NZ_JBBCQL010000139.1:0-11757 GCF_037149975.1 Chryseobacterium sp. VD8
TTTCGTCGAGATTTACCATAACGATTTTATCTACCGTAATAATTGTCTGATGCGTCATTTTATTTCGGACATCGCATCTTAAAGTAAGAGATGTGGAACCAAACGCAGAAACTTCGATGCCGATTTCGATAATGTCGCCTTGTTTGGCAGAACTTACAAAGTTGATTTCTGAGATGAATTTGGTAACTACTTTTTTGTTTTCGAGCTGAATAACAGCATATAATGCAGCTTCTTCATCGATCCACTGCAACAGTCTTCCTCCGAAAAGAGACTGATTGGGATTAAGGTCTTCGGGTTTTACCCATTTTCTTGTGTGATAGTTCATATTTGAAAATTTTACTGCACAAATTTAGTTTTTAAAACCGGCTTTTTCAAAAGATTTGGATTCAGGATTCCGAAGAAAGATATTTATATTCTCAATTATTTTCTTTTGGAGCGCATCGCTTTCACTTTTGTAACAGTGTCATCTTTTAAAAATTTTTGATAGTCTTCACTTTCTAAAGGATAGACTGCGACTTTTCCTTCGTTATTGTGATGGATACCGAAACCATAGGTTTTGGCTAACGGGGAACATCTGAGACAAGGCTGACCTTTGGAGAAAAATTTTTGCCTTTCTGTCGGCTTTTCACGCTCTGTAATGTCATTTTTAATGGAATAGCATTCAAAAATAATATCATCCGACGTGTATTTGTAAGGATTCTTCAGTATTATTTCGTACTGAAGATTAGCCATTGTTTTTTCTTTTTTCTCAGGAGGGATTTTTGATTCAGAAATCAGGCTGTCTTCTGCAACTTCAATGAAGGTGTTTTGGTAATTGGTTGTATGCTGTTTCATATTCATTTTGTCCGGTTAAAAATGGCTGTTTTCAGGCATCAGGAATTTTACTTATTTATAATGGATACATCACAATTTACAATAATTTTATTAATGTTGTTCTCTTTAATGATTATTCATAAATATTTCATGATGAATTAATACTTTTTAACGAAATAATATTTTGATTGAAAATTTTATTAAAATAATTTCAAAAAAAGCTTTGATATGAAATTAATAATCGTATCTTGCACCCGTATTATATCTGGAATCAATATTTGTTCATTCTTTATGTTGTTTTTCTTTTATAAACCAAATCATTTTTAACTTATTTTAATTTTATTAATCAAGATGAACATTTTTGTTTCAAACATCAACTACGCAACTAAAGATTATGAGTTGCAGGATTTATTTTCAGAATTTGGAGAAGTTTCTTCTGTAAAAATTATTACAGATAAAGAAACTGGTCGTTCCAGAGGTTTCGGATTTATCGAAATGGAGGACGCAGAAGGACAACAAGCTATTGACGCTCTTAATCAGAAGGATTTCAACGGAAAAACTCTTAATGTTTCAGAAGCAAAGCCAAGAGAAGAGAAGCCAAGAAGAACTTTCAGCAACAACGGTGGAGGTAACAGAGGCGGAGGTTACGGAGGTAACAACAGAGGTGGCGGTGGCTACGGCGGCGGTAACAGAAGCGGTGGCGGTGGCTACGGCGGAGGAGATCGTGGCGGAAACGGCGGTGGAAAACGTTGGTAAAAAATATAGCGGTTCTTAGGGAACCGCTTTTTTTGTGAAATTTTTTAAGGAAATTATTCTTTTTCCTTCTTTTTTTTCTTTTTCTTATCTTTTTCCTTTTCCTTGCCTTTCTTTTTGTCCTTTTTAGGATTTAAAATTTCATTGGCATATTCAAACTCCTCTTTTACTTTTAAAGGTTTGGTCTCAGCGGAAGGATTGAACTCTTTTAAAGTTTCCTGAGAAATTAAATTTTCGTGAAGCAAAAGATTTAAAATCTCCCTGCCCGAATTATCAAAAAAATTATGCGAAAGTTCTCTCAATAAAAATTTGCGGTATTCTTCCAGTGGTACAATTGCGGTATATTTAAAGATTCTTCCTTCTTTCTCTGTAGAAAGGTATCCTTTTTCAACTAATATTTTAAGGTAAGTGGAAACGGTATTCTGGTGGGGTTTAGGTTCAGGATGCTGTTCCATAATATCCTTTAAATAAAATGATTCCAGCTTCCAGAACAGCTTCATTAAATTTTCTTCCGCAGATGTAAGATGATTGATTTTCATATAAATTCTTAATGTTGAAACTGAATATGGCAATAAAGGTAAAGAAAAGATACTATAAAAGCAATTCCGGCTCCCATGAACACTTCTTTTGGGGTATGTCTTTTCAGGATAATTCTTGTAATTCCTACGAGCGTTGCAATGCCTAACCAAATGATTCCCATTGTGGTATTCAGTGCAAAAAATAAAGCGGCTACAAATATATTAAATGCTGTATGCATCGAGCTTTTTATGAAATAGTTGCTGATCTGCAGTGCGAAAAGCAATATCAGAATAAAAAGCATAACAAAATCGATCTGCCCGTTTCTGAAATAATGATAAGCAATGTAGGAAACCACACAAACTCCAATAAAAATGTATAAGGTTTTCCTCTGAACTCTGTTGGAAACATCCATATTGGTATATCTGCCCGTTTTTACATTCCAGATCAGCCAGATAATGACGGGAGCAATAACTATTATTAATATAGGAAGGAATGATAGAATGGATTCTTTAAGAGAGTATTTCAGAAAACTCATGTAGACGAAAAATATAAATAAAGACAACAGAGGATTAAAAAAATCTGAAATAACTCTTGATATCTTATGCAATAATGAAGGCTGTTTTTCTTCCATGTTAACGTTTGATGATGTAAATATAATACTATAAGCAAAAAAACAATTGGTATGTATACAATAAAAATGAAGTTTTTTTTATAATTTTGCTCAACTATTTCATAATAAATAAGCAAGAGCTCAACACATGAAAGAATTTTCTAAAGAGGTATACCTGAAGTGGTATGAAGATATGACAATGTGGAGAAGGTTTGAAGACAAATGCCGTTCTCTTTATCTAAAACAAAAAATCAGAGGTTTTTTACATTTGTATAACGGTCAGGAAGCAATCCCTGCAGGTTTTACGCATGCAATGGATTTAACTAAAGATAGTATGATCACTGCTTACAGATGCCATATCCATCCAATGGCGATGGGAGTGGATCCTAAAAGAATCATGGCGGAACTTTGTGGTAAAGCTACAGGTACTTCCGGAGGAATGGGCGGATCTATGCACATTTTCAGCAAAGAGCACAGATTTTACGGTGGTCACGGTATTGTAGGAGGTCAGATTCCTTTGGGAGCAGGTATTGCTTTTGCAGACAAATACTTCGACAGAAAAGCGGTGAATATCTGTTTCTTCGGAGATGGAGCAGCTAGACAGGGTTCATTACATGAAACGTTTAACATGGCGATGAACTGGAAGCTTCCGGTAATTTTCGTTGTAGAAAATAATCAGTATGCGATGGGAACTTCTGTTAAAAGAACAGCAAACCACGAAGATATTTATAAATTAGGATTAGGTTACGAAATGCCTTGTCTTGCAGTAGATGCAATGGATCCTGAAAAAGTGGCTGAAGCGGCTTATGAAGCAATTGAAAGAGCAAGAAGAGGAGACGGACCTACTTTCATTGAAGCAAGAACATACCGTTACAGAGGACACTCTATGTCTGATGCAGAGCCGTACAGATCTAAAGATGAAGTTGCGCTTCACAAAAATGATGATCCTATCGAGCTGATTAAGCAGAGAATTTTGGCTAACAGCTGGGCAACAGAAGAGGAATTGGAAGCGATGGATAACAAATCCAGAGATTTCGTGGAAGAGTGCATAGAATTTATGGAAAATTCCCCTTATCCTGATGCAGAGAAGATCTACGAATATGTATATGCTCAGGAAGACTATCCGTTCTTAGACAAATTAGAAAACTAAAAGATAATAAATCGGTTTGAAAGTTTGAAAATTTGAAAATGATTTATTATCATATCTTTTTTAATTTTCAAATTCATAAAATCCCAAATTTTCAAATTATAAAAAATTATGGCAGAAGTAATTACAATGCCACGTCTTTCCGATACAATGACGGAAGGAAAAGTGGCAAAATGGCATAAAAAAGTAGGTGATAAAGTAAAGGAAGGCGATATCTTAGCTGAAATTGAAACAGATAAAGCGGTTCAGGATTTTGAATCTGAAATGGAAGGAACTCTTTTATATATCGGAGTGGAAGAAGGTAATGCAGCAGCGGTAGATTCTGTTCTTGCAATTATCGGTAATGAAGGAGAAGATATTTCAGGATTAACTGGCGGTGCTCCTGCTCCGGCTCAGGGTGGTTCTGAAGAGAAAAAAACAGAAGAAGAATCTAAAACTGAAAACAGTTCTACCAGTGTGGAACAGACTTCTGCGGAAATTCCTGCAGGTGTGGAAGTGATTACCATGCCAAGACTTTCGGACACAATGACGGAAGGTAAGGTCGCAAAATGGCACAAAAATGTTGGCGATACCGTAAAAGAAGGTGATCTTCTTGCTGAAATCGAGACAGATAAAGCCGTTCAGGATTTCGAATCTGAGTTCAACGGAGTATTATTGAAGCAGGGAGTTGAAGAAGGAGGTGCTGCTCCGGTAGATTCCGTTTTGGCAATTATCGGACCTGAAGGAACAGATGTTTCAGGAGTTGGAGCTCCAAAAGCGGCTGCTTCATCATCAGAAAAACCGGCTGAACAAAAAACTGAGGCTAAAGCAGAAGAAAAATCGGCTCCGGCTGTGGATCATTCCTCTACAGACAGAGTTGCCATTTCTCCTTTAGCGAAGAAAATGGCTCAGGATAAAGGAGTTGATATCAACAGTATTCAGGGTTCCGGAGAAAACGGAAGAATCGTTAAAAAAGATATTGAAAATTATCAGCCTTCTGCGGCTAAACCAGCGGCTTCAGCTTCTTCTGCAAGTCCTGCGGCGGCTCAGGTTGCATTAAGCTTCGTACAGGGTGAAGATACAGAAACTCCAAACTCACAGGTAAGAAACGTAATTGCAAAACGTCTTTCCGAAAGTAAATTCTCTGCGCCTCACTATTACCTGATGGTGGAAATCAACATGGATAAAGCGATCGAGGCAAGAAAAGAGATCAATTCTTTACCGGATACCAAAATTTCTTTCAATGATATGATTATTAAGGCGACTGCTGTTGCTTTAAGAAAACATCCGCAGGTAAATTCAAGCTGGGCAGGAGATAAGATCATTCACAGAGGAAACATCAATATTGGGGTAGCGGTTGCAATTCCGGACGGATTGGTAGTTCCTGTTCTTAAGAATACAGACCAGATGAACTACACGCAGATTTCTGCTGCGGTAAAAGATATGGCTTCAAGAGCGAAAAACAAAGGTCTTAAAGCGAACGAAATGGAAGGTTCTACCTTCTCTATTTCAAACCTGGGAATGTTTGGAATCGAAACATTTACAAGCATCATCAATCAGCCAAATGCTGCGATCCTTTCAGTAGGAGCCATCATCGAGAAACCTGTTGTGAAAAACGGACAAATCGTAGTTGGAAACATCATGAAGCTTTCATTGGCTTGCGATCACAGAGTCGTAGACGGTGCTACAGGAGCACAGTTCTTACAGACTTTAAAAACATATCTGGAAAGTCCTTTAACATTGTTACTGTAATTTTCTGTTTAGATATACAACTTAAAAAGGTTTACCGGAACAAATTCGGTAAACCTTTTTTAATTTTAAGGTGATTTTAATCTGTTTAAATAAATTTTAGAATGATCCTTGCAGGTTTTTAAAAATGAAGTTAATTACACTAAAATTAGACAAACAAAATATTTTTCTTTTATTGCTGATTGTAATGGTTGCAGCAGGTAAACTGATTCCTTTCAGAAGCGAATACAATCAGTATTTTAATCTATCAGCATTTATAGACTGGGGAATTGCAGCGATCTTCCTTCTGTATGGACTAAAGCTGAATATAAAAGAAATTATTAAAGATATTTCCAACTGGAAACTGCATCTTCTGGTACAATCCGGAACATTTATTATTTTTCCGCTGCTTGTATTTTTGTTTTATGGCTTTGTAAAAGATACCGATTTTTTTGTGACGTGGCTTTCCATATTCTTTCTGGCAAGTCTGCCTTCGACAGTCTCTTCTTCAGTCGTTATGGTTTCTATTGCAAAAGGAAATGTAACTTCGGCTATTTTTAATGCCTCCATTTCAGGAATCATCGGAATTGTTATGACTCCTTTACTGATGAGCTTTTTTATACAGCCCGATCAGGAAAATATTAATAACGCAGAAATTATTCAGCAATTGTTGCTTAAAGTTTTACTGCCGATCATTTTAGGACTGATTTTAAACTCGTTATTGAAAAACTGGGTGACAAAGTATGCGAAAATTATTGCGGAATTTGATAAAATGATCATTTTACTCATTGTCTATGAAAGTTTCTCGGAAGCGTTTTCACAAAATGTATTTGCCTCAGTTCCTTCTTCGGTATTCCTGATTATTGCAATCAGCGTTATCACTTTATTTTTCTCGGTATACGGAATTTTAAAATTAATTTCCGGAAAGCTTCATTTTAAAAGAAAAGATACCATCACAGCTACCTTCTGTGGATCAAAGAAATCACTTGTTCATGGAAGCCTTTTTGTCATGGTTTTGGGGATTCCGGAAGATCAGAAAGTGCTGTTTCTGCTTCCTGTAATGATTTATCATAGTTTTCAGTTATTTTACGTGAGCTGGCTTGCCAATAAAATTGAGAAAAAATATCGACTGGAAAATGGATAGTCGCTGTAAATTATATTTTTATTGCTTTTCAGATTTAAATCAATTCACTATTTTTGAATCATGATTAAAGCAAGGAATATCCATAAATTTTATGGGAATTTAGAAGTACTGAAAGGAGTTGATATTCACATCAAAACAGGAGAGGTGGTTTCAATTGTGGGAGAATCCGGAGCCGGAAAATCTACACTTTTGCAGATTCTGGGAACACTGGATCAGCCAACGACTTCCAATAAGTTTGATACGGAAATTGAAATTGCCGGAGAATCTTTTATCAATATGAATGATAAGCAGCTTTCTAAATTCAGAAACCAGAATATTGGTTTTGTATTTCAGTTCCATCAGTTGTTGCCGGAGTTTACAGCTTTAGAAAACGTTTTATTACCGACAAAAATAGCAGGAGCCAATGAAAAAGAAGCTATAGAAAAGGCATATGCTCTGTTTGAAGATTTAAAGATTGAACAGCGACTGCACCACAAACCCAACCAGCTTTCAGGTGGTGAAGCGCAAAGAGTAGCGGTGGCAAGAGCTTTAATCAACTCGCCGAAAATCATTTTTGCAGATGAACCTACCGGAAATTTAGATTCGAAAAATGCAGATGATCTTCACAGGTTGTTTTTTGATCTTAGAGATAAATACAACCAGACTTTTGTGATCGTTACGCATAACCCGAATTTAGCGGAAATTACAGACCGGAAACTGGTAATGAAAGACGGAATGATTATCGAATAAAACTTCCGCAAATGATGAAACCCTTTATTTTTTTATTTCTTTTCTTTATTTCATGTACCAAATTTGATTCTCAGGCTTCAAGTAATACCGAAATATTGCCAAAATCCAGAATTTTAGAACTAAAGAATTTTATTAAAGGAAAAAATTACAATCAGAACCTTGCTGTTTTTATCAATTTTAAAATTCATTCAGGAAAGTACCGTTATTTCGTTTACGACCTGAAGAACAATAAAATCCTGCAGAAAGCAATTGTTGCTCACGGCGACGGATCTGTTGTTAAAAATTCTTCTGCGTTGAAATTTAGCAATGTTGATGGTTCTCACCAATCTTCTTTAGGAAAATACGAAATCAAGGAAAGTTATTCCGGAAAATTTGGAAAAGCCTATCGATTAAATGGTCTGGACGAAACGAACAGCAATGCAAGAGCCAGAGCAATTGTATTGCATTCTTATTATTGTATTCCCGACAAAGAATCTGCAAATCCTGCCTGTTTAAGTTTTGGATGTCCCATGCTTTCTAAAAATGCATTCAACGAAACTTCTAAGTTTATTGACGGCTCAAAGGAAGCGATTATTTTATATGCTTTTTACTAATTTTATTTAAACTAACAAAATGCGCATTAAACTCCTTGCTGAAGACGACAGACCGAGAGAAAAATTTTTACGGAAAGGTAAAAGTTCGCTTTCTGATTCTGAACTGCTTGCCATCATCATGGGAAGCGGAAGCAGGGATGAAACGGCAATTGAACTGGCAAGAAAAATTTTAGCCTCTGTTAATAACAACTGGCATCAGTTAAGTCTTCTGTCTTTAAAAGATTTAATGAAATTTAAGGGAGTGGGAGAGGTAAAAGCTATTTCCATTATTACTGCTTTGGAGATCGGAAGAAGAAGAGCAAGTCAGGAAATCCCTGAAAAACCCGTGATTTCAGGAAGTGATGGAGCATATCAGATTTTCAGAAATCATTTGTCGGATCTTCGGACAGAGGCATTTTGGGCAATTTTTCTGAATCAGAGCAACAGAGTCATTCATCTTGCCCAGCTTACACAAGGAGGAATTAATCAATCGATTGTGGATATACGCGTCTTGTTTAAAACGGCATTAGACCATTTTTCAACAGGAATTATCATTGCGCACAATCATCCTTCGGGAAACTTAAAGCCAAGCAGGGAAGATATCGATATTACCAAAAAAATAACAGAAGCGGGAAAAACATTGAATATTCAGCTCCTGGATCATTTGATTATTACCCAAAATTCGTATTTCAGTTTCTCAGATGAAGGATTATTATGATTAGAAGATTGAAATATAATGAAATAGATTTTGAGAAATATTCTAAGTGTCTTGAGAATGCTGTACAACGGAAATATTCCGCTACCAAGGATTTTTTGGATATTACTTCTGGAAAGCAGTGGGAATTGCTTGTTTATAATGACTATGAAGCAGTAATGCCTGTTACTTTTGTAAAAAAATTAGGATTTAAAATTGTAATTAATCCTAAACTTTGTCAGCAATTAGGTGTTTTTTCGAATATCGATGATGTTAAAATTAACGATCTTTTTTTAAGTTTTTTAGAAAGAAAATATAATATCTGGTATTATGGTTTTAATGATAAAAATACCTTTAGTAAATTATTAAAAAGGAGAAAAAATTTCCTTATTTATCCGGATAATTATGAAATTGTAAGACAGAAATACTCTCCTAAGAGAAAGAGAAAATTAAGGCTTGATGATGATGTTTTACAAAAATCTGAAGTGAGAGATGTTTCTATATTTAATGCTTGGGAATTTATTTCAAGAAATCTGATTGGTGCGAAAAATGAAAAGGATAAAAATAGCTTTCTGCAGATTTTTACAGACCTGGAAAAAGCAGGTTATTTAAAATTAAAAGCTTTTTTTTATGGTACTGCGATTATCAATCTTATAGCCGTCTATAGTGACGATAAAACGATTGCTTTGCTGGGTACTTTTAATGATAAAGATCATATTAAATTATCAGGGTCTTCATTTATTATAGACAATGTAATTCGTAAGAATATACAGACTAAAATCTTTGATTTTGAAGGAAGTGATATTCCCGCTATTGAAGAGTTTTTCAGAGGTTTTCGTCCGGAATTGAAGAGCTATCCTGTTATCTTTAACTCAAAAAAGCAAGTTATAAAGAGTTTTTTCAGGCAGTAAAAAAATCGCTTCAAATTCAAGAAGCGATCTTTCTGTTTATAAAATTATATTTTTATTCCTTAACGAATTTTTTGAAATATTTTAACTTAGAATTATCATTAGTAATCTCAATAAAATAAGTACCTTTTAATAAGTTTGAAATATCTACTAATGCAGTGTTTATGATAGAGATTTTGTTTTCAAGCACTAATCTGTTACTTATATCAAATATTTTAATTGTACTATTTTTTAATTCTATAGTTGTTTTAATAAATAGATTGTCTTTAGCAGGAATTGGATAGAGCGTAATATCTTCATTCTTAATTTCAACTATTTTTGAAGAGCTGTTTTTAGCTATTTTTCCGGTATCTAAAGATTTATTTTGGTTAGGATTAAAATTAAAACAAGTATTTTGATTTTCTATGTAAAAATAATGACTTTTTCCATTTCCTGGCTCTAGAACTGTATTTGTATCTAAAATAATGCTTTTCTTGGCTTTAAATTTAACATTGGCATTTTGTGTAAAACTTTCATTTTGAATTCTTATAGATTCGGGAGAATTTGTAAGTTCAAAGTCCCATTTTTCAAAGTTTCTATTCTTTATTAATACTTCACCTCCATTTGCAGGATTCATTTGCCATGCAATTTTTGTAGCTTCACCGGCATCAATTCTTCCTGCACCAAGTTTTCCTAGATAGGGTTGATTCTCCTGAATGTTATCTAGTCGGGCTGAAGTAAGTTTTAAGATTGTTTCAACCTCTTCAGTATTTAAACAACTATTTGCAGTTAACATTAAACTAACAACTCCCGAAACTTGTGGTGCTGCAATTGATGTTCCGTAAATATGGGTATATTTTGTTCCTTGATTATTGTAATTTGGATCGAATAGCGAAACCACATCATAACCTGGAGCTCTCAAATCTACCATATCATTTGTCTGATGTCTATCATTATTTACACCTGGACCAATTCCAACACGATCTTCCCAATTGAAAGGAAGTCCTGCACCAGATCCACAGCAGGCAACATTTCCAACTTTTGCAAAACCCACTGATGAAACACTTATTACATGATTATAACTTGCAGGATAAACATAATTATCCGGACCTCCACAAGTTCCACCATTTCCAGCAGCAACAACGATAACTGTTCCGTTCTGATGAACTTCGTCAATAACAAGCTGATCTATTGAACTATAACTGCATGAATTATACCAACTAGCATTTACTACTCTTGCGCCATTTTGTGATAAAACAAGCAAAGTATTCATCATTGCCCCATCATACATATATTTAAATAATACTTTTGAATTAAAGCCAATTCCAGCCATACCAATATTGTTATCTGTAGCTGCCGCGGCAATTCCTGCAACCGAAGTTCCATGCCAATCGCTTACATTTGTAAGCATTGTTACTTTTCCTTGTAAGTCTTCATGAGTAGTATTAATTCCGCTATCAGAAATCCCAATATTAAAATTTGGATCACCAGTACTATAATCCCATGCTGTTCTAAGATTAATCAAATCAAAATTTCTATGATGATAAACAGGATCTATCAAATCATAGTCATTGGGTGTATAAAGTAAGGTTTCTCCTTTATAAGTTTCTTCAGTGTAAGGAAAATATTGTTTATACTTATTTAAGTCACTAATTAAACCTGCACTTTTAGTTTCTAATAAATAGATGGTCCTTAGGTAAGGCATTTTTGATGTAGGGAAAGCCTTCTCTAAATTGATGACTCCATGTTTGGAAAAGATATCTCTTACTTGTATATCATTATGTGATATAACGGTTTTTCCATCAATTGTTGTTATTTTTGGAACATTGTTTTCATCAGGAATTTCAACATAATAAAGTTTATTCTGTCCAAATAAAAACGATGTTGCAAATAATAATATTGGAAGTACTTTATTTTTCATCATTTTTAACAGTATTTTTAAGTTTTTGAATCTCCTTTTGCTGTTGTATTACATAAAGCGTTAATTCTTCTACTTTTTTTAACAAAAGAATGTTCATTTCTTTTAATTCAATACCATTTTTTATTGCTTCATCAGTTGATGGAACTTCTGGAAGATGTTTATTGGTTTTAATATAATTTTCCAAACTGTTTAAATCCATTAATTTATAACTGTCATCAAAAACATAATCTGCCCATCCATTTGATGAAGCTATATCTACTT